>JBBQBU010000043.1:0-19061 GCA_038318015.1 Chloroflexota bacterium
CCTACCGCCCCGGCGACCCGAGCGACGCTATCCGCGCGGGCATCGGCATGGTCCACCAGCACTTCATGCTCATCCCCACGTTCACCGTGGCGGAGAACGTGGTGCTGGGCAGCGAGCCGGTGCGCGGGCTGTCGCTCGACCTGGACGCCGCCCGCGCGGCCATCCGCGAACTGTCGGCGCGGTACGGCCTGGACGTGGACCCCGATGCACTGGTCCGTGACCTTCCAGTCGGCGTGCAGCAGCGCGTCGAGATCCTGAAGGCGCTGTACCGACAGGCCGACGTGCTGATCCTGGACGAGCCGACGGCGGTCCTCGCGCCGCCCGAGGTCGAACACCTGATCGGCGTGCTGCGCGGGCTGGTGGCGACGGGCCGGGCGGTGGTGTTCATCAGTCACAAGTTACGCGAGGTGCTGACCGTGGCCGACCGCGTGACGGTGCTGCGGCGCGGCAAGGTTGTCGGTACGGTCCGACCCGCCGAGGCCACCGAGCAGTCACTCGCCACACTGATGGTCGGACACGCGGTTGACCTGACCGTCGCGAAGGCGGAGGCCGCGCCGAGGGATGAGGTCCTGCGCGTAGACGGCCTGCGCGTCGTCGATGCGCTCGGAAGCGTGCGGCTGGACGGCATCGACCTCCGCATCCGGGCCGGCGAGATTCTCGGCGTCGCGGGTGTGGAAGGGAACGGCCAGACCGAGTTGGTCGAGGCGCTGACCGGCCTGTGCGCCGTCGCTGCCGGCCGGATCGCAGTGCAGGGCACGGACCTGACCGGTGCCAGCCCGCGCGAGATCGCCCGACACGGCGTCGGCCACATCCCTGAGGACCGCCACAAGTACGGTCTGGTGCTGGCGCATCCGCTGGCGGACAATCTGGTGCTGTCGCGCTACGACCGGCCGCCGTTCGCGCACTGGCTGTCGCGGCTGTTCGGCGCAGTCGCGCGGTTCGCCGCCCGCCTCGTCGCGGAGTACGACGTGCGAACGCCGTCCGTCCTGGCGACGACAGCTACGCTCTCGGGCGGCAACCAGCAGAAGGCGGTGGTGGCTCGGGAGTTGTCAGGCACCCCGCGCCTGCTGATCGCGGCCCAGCCGACCCGCGGCGTGGACGTTGGCGCGACGGAGCTGATCCATCGGCGGCTGATTGCGGCCCGCGACGCCGGCGCGGCGGTGCTCCTGGTGTCCTCGGAGCTTGACGAACTACTGGCGGTGGCGGACAGGATCGTCGTGCTGTACCGTGGGCGCATCCTCGCCCGGGTGGACCCGAAGACGGCAAGCCGCGATATGCTCGGGCTGCTGATCGCCGGCAGCGCACCGGCAGGCAGCCAGGCATCGGACCCACCCCGCGACCCCGTCGCCTGACAGCAAGGGCGCTCCCTTGCCTGGACATGAAAGCGCCCCCGACCCAACGGTGTGGGCGGGGGCGTCCATGTTGACCCGTCTGGCTGGCCGCTCGCGCGGCCAACCGCAGTCAGAGGCGTCGTGTATGGGGAGGCGCTACGGGAGCATGCCGCTGGCGCGCGCAGCTGCCAAGGCGACGTACGCAAGCCGTGGCGTCCCGTCCGGGTTGGTGATCGACCACCAGTACTGCTCGTTGGCGTTCGTCCAGTTCGGGTCCGAGATGTTCCAGACGAACATCACGCCGACCTGGGGTGCCCAGTTCGCCCTAGCGTACTGGAAGGCCCGCACCAGATACTCGGCCTGCTGCTCAGGCGTTACGGCGTACCAGGCATACTCGGGGTTCACCTGATCGGTCGTCCACCCGAACTCCAGCACCCAGAACGGCTTCGCGCCGTCACCGTTCAGCGTCATGATGTCGCGCAACTGCTCGACGCGACGGAAGTAGAATGACGGGTGAGCAAACGCCGGGTTCGAGTTCAACTCGGCCTCTGGCGCGGAGCCGTAGCCAGGTGCATGCACGCCGATCACGTCTGCATACTGCGCCAGCTCGAACTCGTACATCCAGCCCAGGTACACATCGTCGGGCATCGCGGTGCCGTCGGTCGTGCCCGTCGGGGAGAGCCCCGCGCTCACGATGATCTTGGTCGGGTCAACGGCCTTCACCATCGTGTACGTCTCTTTGAGCATGTACATGTACTGGGCAGCCTGATCCTTCGAGATCATCGCGCCGCCCCACTCACGAGACAGGTTCGGCTCGTTCCAGACCTGAATCGCATCGACCACGCCCTTCGGCGAGCCTGCGCGATACCGGTTTGCCAGGACCGACACGAAGTCGGCGTAGTCGTACATATCGTCGGGCGGGCCGTTCTCGACCGCGATTGCACGCGACCAACTCGGCTGGTGGTCAACGCGAACCATCAGCTTGACGCCGGTAGCCGAAGCCGCAGCAACTACCCGGTCCAGGTCGGACCAGTCGATGCAGTTCTTGCAGCTATTCTCGATGCTCCGCCAGGGCACCGTCAGCTTCGCCCAATTCATGCCCGCAGCCTTCAAGAGCTGCAAGTCACGGTCGGTCGTGGCGGGGTTACCTAGCAGGAAGACGCTCGCGCCGTAATCCGGGTTCGGGGTGATAACCTGCATCGGCGGCGGCGGGGCCGGCGTTGGAGGCGTTTCCGGCTGACCCGGTGTAACTTGTGCGCTCGCGGCAATCGGGAGTGACCCGATCAAAACGGCGACAAGTGCGAAGATAGACAGCACTCTGGCGTAATAGTGCACCAGTCCCTGACCCCCTGGTCATGATCCGCACGTGCAGTAGTAGAACGGCGGGACGAGCGAGGGGTTTCATTTCGTCGAGCCAGTGGCGAGCCATCTCACCAGACCAGCGACAACGATCCGTCCAACTCTCGGCCGACAGATGCCGGCGCTGTTGTCGTGCAGGGCGCGTGCCAGGGACGCAGCCACACGGGGGCAGAACGCGCACGCGTGCGTTTTGTCGAGAACCTGACCTGTTGAGCGCCCGGCCAGCCGCCTAGCGGCCCAGCAGCACCAGCCCGAGTACTAGCACGCCGGCCGCCACCCGGTACCAGACGAACAGGTCCACCGGCTGCCGCTGGAGGTAGCGCAGCATGAAGCCGATAGCCAGCGCCCCGACGATCGCAGCCGCGACGATGCCGGCCAGGAACATCACCAGTTCAGCGCCGGCGGGCGGCTGCCTCACCAGGACGCGCAGCTTGTAGAGCGCCGCAGCCACCGTGATGGGTGCCGATAGCAGGAACGAGAAGCGAGCCGCCGACCCGCGGTCCAGCCCGCGGAACAGCCCCGCCGTCATCGTGATACCCGACCGTGAGACGCCTGGTGCCAGCGCCAGCACCTGCGCGAACCCGATCACCAGGGCATCAGTCAGCGTCACCTGTTGCAAGTGCCGCGACCGCTTCCCGATGCGGTCGGCCGCCAGCAACACCAGCCCGAAGACAATCAGCAACACGGCGATCTGCGTCGGGCTTCGCAGCGCCGACTCGATCACGTCCTCGAAGAGGACGCCGACGACGCCGGCGGGGATGCAGCCGATCACAATGAGCCACGCCAGCCGCCAATGGTCGGACTTGCGGGCATCTGGGCGCACCAAGCCGGCCAGCACGGCCCGCACCAGGGTGACCCAGTCACGCCAGAAGTAGGCCAGCAGCGCGACCGACGTGCCGAGGTGCAGTGCCAGGTCGAACGTCAAGCCGTGCTCGCGCCAGCCGAGCACCCATGGAACCAGGATCAGATGGCCTGAACTAGAGATCGGCAAGAACTCGGCAAGGCCTTGCACAATGCCGAGTACGATGGCTTCGAACAGGGTCACGTCCACGGGGCACCTACCGGACGAGGTCTGGATGCCCGGTCACGGATGGCGCAGGCAAGCCCGCCGATTGTACCGCGCGCCCAGCCTCAACCGCGCGCACCTCTGAACTGAATGCACACGACAACATGTTGTGGGAGGGTTGATGCCTGTCCCGCCCAGTCGTCCCGACGAAAGCGTGCCTGCCCAGCCCGGGCCATACGAGGGCCGGGGGTCCGTCCATCCCATGTCATTCTGATCGGAGCGAGCTTGCGAGCAAAGAGAAGGATCTCACCAACACTGACGCGGCGTCTGTGAGATCCTTCGCTGCGCTTCAGGATGACATGGAGGGGAGATGCTGTAGAAGCAAGTCGCTCGGGCTACCGGGCCGAGACCGGCAGCGCCACCGGCTCCGGCGGCACCATCACCTTGCCCAGCTCGTCGTGCGACAGCTCCGGCTTGCCCATGTACAGGTAGCAGGCAGCCGCGCGGAACTCGTCGATCTGGTACAGCGGTGGGCGAGCCTCACGGCAAATCGCCATCGCGTCAGGGCAGCGCGCCGCGAACGCGCAGCCGTCGTGTGCCCCGGCCCCGGCCCGCTTCGACTCTTCCGAAGGCGGCGGCTCCGGCAGCCACGCCTTGTCCGGGTCCGGCAGCGGCACCGACCCGACCAGCAGCCGCGTGTACGGGTGCATCGGGTTGCCGACGACCTTCTCCACGTCCCCAACCTCAGCCACCGAGCCGCGGTACAGCACCACGATGTTCTCACTGATCTGGTACGCCGTCGTCAGGTCGTGCGTGATGTAGATCAGGGAGATGCCGAACGCCCGGTTCAGCTCACGCAGGCTACCGAGGATCGTGGCCCGCAGCGACGCGTCCACCATCGAGACCGGTTCGTCTGCGATGATGAGGCGCGGTCGGATCAGGAGCGCGCGGGCCACCATGATGCGCTGCCGCTGGCCCCCGCTCAGTTGGTGCGGATACCGCCCGAGCGTCTCGTCGGGCCGCAACCCGACCGCCCGTAGCGTCTCTTCAATCTTCGACCGCGCGTCGGCCTTCGAGGTCGCCAGCCCGAACTTTTGCACCGGCGTCTCTAGCACGTGGTCCACGTAGTAAAACGGGTTATAGACCTCATACGGATCCTGGAAGATCACCTGCACGTCTCGTAGGAACTGCTTGCGCTGAGCCGACGACAGTTTGGTCAGGCTGGTGCCACGGTACAGCACCTCGCCGGACGACGGGCTGACCAGCCCCAGCAGCAGCCGGGCCAGCGTCGTCTTGCCGCTGCCGCTCTCCCCCACCACCGCCAGGATCGACGGCGGCTCGTTCTCGATGCCAAGTGAGAAGTCGCGTAGGGCGACCGTCTTCACTTTGTCGAACAGGCCGCCGCCGAACGTCTTGCCGACGCCCTTCGCCTCAAGGATCGCGTTCACGAGGCCTCCGTATACAAATGGCAGGAAACGAAACGGCCCGGCTTCACTTCCGTCAGCTTTGGCTCTTCCGTCTCGCAGCGGGCGAACGCCTGCGGGCAGCGCGGGCGGAACGGGCAACCCTTCGGCTTGTTCAGCAGCGACGGCGGCAGGCCCGGGATGCCCTGGAACACGCCCTTCTTGTCCAGCGACGGCAGGCTGGCGATGAGGAGCTGGCTGTAGGGGTGCAGCGGCTCCTCGAAGATGTGGCGCACCGAACAGAGTTCGGCCAGGGTGCCGGCGTACATCACACCGAGGCGGTCCACGGCCTGCGCCATCAGCCCCATGTCGTGCCCGACCAGGATGATGGCCGCGCCCAGGTCAAGCTGGACGTTCCGGAGCGTCTCCATAACCTGCCGCTGCACCACCACGTCCAGGGCGCTCGTCGGCTCATCAGCGATGATGACCTTCGGGCTCATGCTGATGGCGATGGCGATGCAGACGCGCTGCTTCATGCCGCCGCTCAGTTCGTGCGGGAACATGTCCGCAACTTGCGGCCCCAGGCCGACCCGCTGGAGCAGGCTGGAGATGCGCCCGGCCAACTCGGCCTTCGTCTGCTTCAGGCCGTGGTCCTTCAGCGCATCCACAATCTGGTCGCGCACGCGGATGACCGGGTTGAGCGAGTTCATCGCCCCCTGCGCCACCATCGCGATCAGGGCCAGCCGGCGCTGCCGCATCTGCTCGGCGTTCAGCTTCAGCAGGTCAAGGCCGTCCACCAGGACTTCGCCGCCCTCGATCCGCCCAGGTGGCCGGATCAGCTGCATCAGCGCCAGCGCGATGGTCGTCTTGCCAGAACCAGACTCGCCGACCAGACCCATCCGCTCGCCGGCCTTGATGTCGAACGTCACGCCGTCCACGGCGCGCACGGCACCGCGCGGGGTGTGGTAGTACACGCGCAGATCGCGAACCGAGAGGACGTCGGCCTGCACGCGCGTGGTATCTGGGGGGATCTGTATCGCCATGAGGCCCTACACCGTCCGTCGTAGTCGAGGATTTGCGATCTCGTCCAGGCCGATGGCGACCAGGAAGAGGCCGATGAACACGGTACCAATGACGACGATGGGCGGCACCCACCACCACCACCAGCCATTGATGATGGCCGCGTTGTAGTTCACCCAGTAGAGCGTCATCCCGATTGTTGGCGCTTCGAACGGGCCGAGGCCGAGCACCTCCAGGCCAATCGACGCGAGAATCGCCGCTGACGTGGAGTTGACGAGCGCCGCCACCAGATACGGCAGTAAGTTCGGCAGCATCTCCCGCACGATGATCTCCGGGCCGCTCATGCCCGACATCTGCGCGATCTGGATGTAGCCGCGCTCGCGCAGCGTCAGCAACTGGGAGCGGATGGTGCGGGTGGGGTACAGCCAGGCCAACGACGCTACGACCAATGCCATCTGCGTCACGCCGAGGCCGCCACGCACATTCATCGCCACGGTAATCAAGATCATCAGGCCGGGGATGGTCAGGCCGGTGTCCACCATGCTCTTGATGATGTTGTCCACCTTGCCGCCGTAGTAGGCCGCGACGAACGCCAGCGTCGCGCCGATCCCCACACCAAGGAACCCGGCGATCAGCCCGATCTGCAAGGTCATCGGGGTGCCGGCGACGGCCACCGCAAACATGTTACGGCCCTGGCGGTCGCTGCCGAATGGCAGTTCCCAGGAGGGCGGCTGCAATGTCATCACCGACACCGGGCGCGACTCTTCAAGGTCCACCATAAAGCGGCCGACGACCAGGAACACGGCCAGAATTGCCAGAAGCGTCAAGCCGACGGGCAGCGACATGTTGCGACGCATGTAGCCGCGGACCGCTGTCACCCGCTCGCCGGACGTGGCCCGCAACGACGACGCGGTATCGATGACCGGGCTCAGCGAGATTGCGCCGGCGCCCGAATTGCCAGGGGCTGGCGTCACGACGCTCATCTCATCCCCTCTGGTAGCTGATCCGCGGATCAAGCAGCGGATAGATCAGGTCAAGAATAAACGTGGTGATGCCGATGGAGATGATGACGATGAACACGATGCCCTGCACCAGGAAGAAGTCCGACCCACGGATGGCCTGGAACAGCACCGTGCCGATGCCAGGGTAGCCGAAAATCACTTCCACCAGCACCGCACCCGACAGGATCTGCCCCAACACCAACGCCAGCGCCGTCACCTGTGGCAGTAGCGCATTGCGGATGGCGTAGTGGAAGAAGATCGTCTTCGGCAGCAGCCCTTTCGCGTCCGCAAAGTTCGTGTAATCTTCGCCCTGCGTCGTCACCATCATCGCGCGCATGCCCAGCGCCCAGCCGCCAATAGACACCAGCACAATCGACGCGGCCGGCAGAACCGCGTGTGACAGCACGTCCAGGATGAAGGTGAGCGACCAGTTGGGCATGGTCCCCGTGGTGAAGCCGCCGTAGAGGGGCAGCACCTGGAACGTGAACGCGAAGATATAGACCAGCACCAGTCCGAGCAGGAAGAACGGCAGCGCGTGGAGCGCCAGTAGCGGCGGCATCAGATAGTGGATCCAGCGCGGCGCACGCGGCCACCCCAGGAACGCCCCGAGCAGGTTCCCCACCACGAACGAGATCAGCGTCGTCATCGTGAGCAAGCCCATTGTCCAGGGCAAGCCCTCTAACAGGATGTCCACTACGCGGCGCGGATAGTTCGCAATCGAGTAATTGAAGTCAAAGCGCGCCACGTCGCCCAGGTACGTCAGGTACTGCTGCCAGAGCGGCCGGTCGAGGCCGAATTTCGCCTCGTACTCCTTGACCATCTCCGCGACGCCCTGCTGCAGGTAGCCGCCCGTCGCGGCCTGCGTCATCAGCTTATCTTCGATGGGGCTACGACTCCCCAGGCGGGGAATCAGAAAGTTGAGCGTCGCGGCAACCCACGTAATGAGCAGGAAGATGGCAAACCGCTTGAGCACGTAGTCAGGGCGCATGGTGTCTCCAGGTGATGGGTGACAGGTCGTAGATGGGAGGGGAACGCCGAACGCGCCCCATCACCCACGACCCATCGCCCATTACCTCGCTACTGGGTGGGCTGGAGCTTGTGGTGGACCAGCGGACCGGTCGCGTGAAAGAATGCCGGATTGATGTACGGGTCTTCCGCAGTCGGATAGCCGGTCCAGTAGGTCGTGTTGAGCGGCAGCCGGTGGTAGAACTGCATCAACGGGATGTCAGGCAGCTCCGGCAGCCAGATTTCCATGGCCTTGAGGAACAACTCCGTCACTTTCGCCTTGTCGCTTGGCGGCGTGACGGACACCTCGTCCACGATCTTGTCGTACTCGGGGTTGCTCCACTTCGCGAGGTTCACGAGGTGGCCGCCCGGCACGTTCACCGACGACGACTGGTACAGTCGCAACGTCTCGAACGGATCCTTGATGCTGCCGCCATGTCCCCACAGCGCCGCCTGGTGCTCGCCCTTCTGGAACAGCACACCGGCATCAGGCGGGATCGCGAACGTCGCCGCGACGCCCTGGCGCTTCAGCAGTTCGACGAGCACCGGGCCAACTGACGGGAAGTCGAAGTTGGCGATGATGTCCATCTGGAACTTCTCGCCCTTCGGGTTCACATACATGTTGTCGCTGCCCCGCTTCCAGCCGAGCTTCGACATCATGGCGTGCCCCTTCTCGGGGTTGAACTCGTTGGTGGGGTACTTCGCCAGCAGCGGCTTGGCGGCATCCACATACGACTTCAGGGCCGGGAAATTCGGCATCGGCAGTTCGGTCTTCTCGGACGACCCGCCCCACCCTACTTTGATCAACTGGTCCCGGTCGATCAGATAGCTGAGCGCCCAACGGAACTCGGGGTTGTTGTACGGCTCCTTCTGCGTGTGGACGTACAACGAGGTCGGCCACCAGTCCATGTTGCCGAACGGCAGCTTCTGGCCACTGAAGGTCGTCACCTTCGGGTTGCCTTTGAAGACCGTGGCGAACGAGTCCACCTCAATGCCGGTGGCGAAGTCCAGTTCGTTGGTGATGAGCCCCTGCACGATCTGCTGCTCGCCCTGCGTCGGCAGCCAGATCAGCCGTTCAACCTTCGGCAACTGGCCAAAGTCCTTGACCACTCCGGTGCCCCACCACTCCGCTCGGCGGTCCAGGATCTTCTGGGTGGGCGCGACGGCGACCACCTGCCACGGGCCGGTTGTCACCGGCAGCCCCTTCGCGATGTCGAAGAAGGTGAATGTCGTCCAGTCCTGGCCTTCGAAGATATGCTTCGGGACGATCTGCAGGCCGATGTCGTACTTGTACGACAGCATGAGATAGAAGAAGCGCGGCGACGGACGCTGGAAGGTGATGACCGTGGTGTTGGGATCGGTCGTCTTCGCCTCTACGATGGAGTCCTGGACGTCCTTGCCCCACTTCACCTTCGGGCCGAGGTCGCGCAGCGAATTCAGCGTGTAGGTCACGTCTTCGGCACTGAATGGCTTGCCGTCGCTCCACTTAATGTTCTGGCGGGTCTTGACCGTCAGCGTCTTGTAGTCAGGGCTGAACGCGTAGCTCTCGGCCAGCCACATCGTCTCCTTGTCAGCATAGGCGCTGTAGTAGGCGAGCGGCTCATAGATCGAGTTCATGCCGAGCTGAAAGTTCGACCCAAGCGCGTAGGGACTCCAGAGCTCGTGCTCGATGAACTTTCCCTGCGTGCCGCCGCGTACCTGGACGAGCGTTCGGTTGCGCGGCACAGGCTTCAGCCCGGCCACAGCTTCGACGGGCTTGGCGGCCGGGGCAGCCGGGGCCGCGCCGGCGTTCGGGTTGCCGGCTGGTGCGGCCGGCTTCGCAGCCTCGGCCGGCTTGGCGGCTTCTGCGGGCTTGGCAGCAGCAGCCGGTGCCGTGGTTGCGGCCGGCGCTGCGGGCTTCGCCGGCTCTGCGGGCTTGGCCGGCGCGGCCGGTGCCTGTGATCCACATGCGGCAAGCAACGAGGTGCCGCTGACTGTTGCGCCCACCATGAGCGCGAGGCTCAGGAAACGCCGACGACTCACGGGCCGTCCTGATCCTGGCTGATCCTTCACCGGATCTCCTCCATCCTACTGCTGGTCGACGCACCGCTGCGCCTGCACCAGCGACCATGACATCTGCGCCAGGTGGCCGGTACGTCCCGGCGCACGCCTGACACAGCGGCGCGGCGATGGGCGATCTCACCGCCACCCCTCCCATTGGTGCCGCGAGCCGCCCGATCCGCTGAAACGGCGATGCTCCGGCAAGTTGGCACGCGCGGCTAGTATACGTACTCTTCAGTGCGAATCAAACGGTCAGACCGTGCGGCGCAGGCGCGGATTCGCGATCTCGTCCAGCCCCACCGAGAGCAGGAACAGGCCGACGAACAGAATGAAGATGATCGCGATGGGCGGCACCCACCACCACCACCAGCCGTTAATGAGCGCGGCGTTAAACTGCACCCAGTACACCGTCATGCCCAGCGTTGGTGACTCGAACGGCCCAAGCCCGAGCACTTCCAGCCCGATGGACGCCAGCACCGCGTTCGACACGCTGTTCACCAGCGAGGCCGCCAGGAACGGGAACAGGTTCGGCAGCATCTCTTTGACAATGATCTCCGGCCCGGACATGCCGGACAGTTTGGCAACCTGCACCCAGGATCGTTCGCGCATCGTCAGCAACTGCGACCGGATGACGCGGGTCGGGTAGAGCCACGCGAGGCAGGCCACCACCAGCGCCATCTGATTGACCGTGATGCCGTTGCGGAGCGTCACCGCCAGGATGATGAGGACCAGCAGCCCCGGCACCGTCAGCCCGATATCCACCAGGCCGCGCACGATGGTGTCCGTCAGCCCGCCGTAGTAGGCCGACAGGAAGGCCAGCGTGGTGCCGATGGCGACGCCCAGGAAACCGGCGATCAGCCCAATGCGAATAGTCAGCGGGGTGCCGTAAATCATGACGGCCAGCAAGTCGCGGCCCTGGCGGTCGCTGCCGAACGGCAGCTCCCAGGACGGCGGCTGAATCGCCATCACCGACAGCGGGCGAATGCGCTGCTCGTCCATGAAGATGGCACCTATGCCCGAGAACAGGAACAGGCTCATCAACAAGATCAGGCCGACGACCATGCTCGGATTCCGCCGCAGGTAGCGCAGGATGGCCCCGATGCGGTCCGGCCGGTTGATCGGACTCGCCGAGGAGGCATCGGCGTCCGACAACGCGACCACGTTGGCACCGCCTGGTGCGACGTTCTGAGTGATGCTCATCTCAGCCCCTGCGATAGGTGATGCGCGGATCGAGGAGAGGGTAGACCAGATCGAGAATCAGCGTGGCAAGCCCGATGGTCACGATCAGCGCGAAGACCGTCCCCTGAATGAGGAACCAGTCCGCCTGCCGGATCGCATTGAACAGGACGCCGCCAATACCAGGATAGGCGAACACCACTTCGACCAGAATGGCACCCGCCATGATCTGCCCGAGCGAGAGTGCCAGCGCCGTGGCCTGCGGCAGTAACGTGTTGCGGATGGCGTAGCGCACGAAGATGGTCCGGTCCCGCAAGCCTTTTGCGTCCGCGAAGGTGATGAAGTCCTCACCCTGGATGGTGACAACCATCGCCCGCATCGTCAAGGCCCAGCCGCCGATGTTCACTAGCAGGATCGACAATGCCGGCAAGATCGCATGCTGCGCCACGTCTAGCCAGAAGCTCAACGTGTTGCTCGGGATCACGCCGGGCGTGTACCCGCCGAAGATCGGCAGCAGTTGCAGCTTGAACGCCAGCACGTACATCAGCACGAGGCCGAATAGGTAGTACGGGAGCGCGTGCAACGCCAGTAGCGGCGGCAATACGTAGTTGAGGAACTTCGGCGCGCGCGGCCACGCCATCACCGCCCCGAGGAGGGTGCCCAGCGTGAACGACAGCAGCGTCGTGACGGACAAGAGACCGATCGTCCACGGAAGGGCCTCTGCCATCATCTCGCCAACCGTCCGGGGATAGTTCGCAATAGAGTAGTTGAACTCGCCCCGAAAGATGTCGGTCATATAGCGGATGTACTGGACATAGAGCGGCTGATCGAGGCCGAACTTCTGCTCGTACTCCTCAACCATCTCCTTCATGCCAGTGTGGACGTAGCCGCCGAGTACCGCCTGTTCGATGAGCCGTTCACGGACGGGGTTCTGTCCGGAGAGGCGAGGAATGAAGAAGTTCAGCGTGGCCGCAAGCCAGACGATCAGGAAGAAGAAGCCGACCCGCTTAAGCACGTAGTCGATTGGCATGGTGATCCCAAAGGGTGCCGCCGCACGTCTCGAAGATGGGGCACCGCGACGTGCGCGATGCCCCATCGTGACACGTCGGCAGTCTACTGCACCGGGTCGAGTTCGTTGAGGACGAGCTGGTAGGTCAGGTGCCAGAAGGCACCGTTGACGTAGGCGTTATCCTTCGTCGGCCAACCCTTCCAGTACGTCTCATTCATCGGAATGCGGTGGTAGAACTCAGAAATCTGGATATCCGGCAGTTCCGGCAGCCAGATCTCCATCGCCTTGCGGTACAGCTCGGTGATCTTCGCCTTGTCCTGCGTTCCCGTCACCGCCATCTCATCGACCACGGCATCGAACGCCTTGTTCGTCCACTTCGGGAAGTTGGCGAGGTGGGCACCCGGCACGGCCTGGGTGGCGCTCTGGTACAGCCGCAGCGTCAGGTACGGATCCTTGATGCTGCCGCCGTGGCCGTAGAGGGCCGCCGTGTAGTCGCCCTTGAAGAAGCGGTCGTTCGAGTCGGGCGGCTGGGCGTAGGTCGCTTCGATGCCTGCCCGCTTGAGCAGTTCCTGCACGACCGGCCCGACCGCCGCGAACGTGTTCGTGCCGAGGATCTCGAACTTCAGCTTCGCGCCGGCGGCGTCGGCCCAGACGCCGTCGCTGCCCTTCTTGAAGCCGTTCTTCTCCAGCAGCGCGTCGCCCTTCTTGGGGTCGTACTCCAGCGTGTTGTACTTGTCGGTCAAGTCTTTGATGGAGTCCACGTAGGGGCGCAGCGGCGGGTACGACGGCATCGGCACGGGGTAGAGCGTGCCGGCCCCGGCCCAGCCCACATCAATGATCTGCTGGCGGTTCATGTAGTAGCTGAGCGCCCACCGCACGTCTGGATTGTCGAACGGCTTGACGGTGTTGTTGACGTACAGCGAGATCGGCCACCAGTCCACGTAGCCGTACGGCTTCTCGCGGCCTGAGTGCGTGGTGATCTTCGGGTTCTGCGCCAGAACCGTGGCGAACGTCGCCGCCTGCAAGCTGGTGGTGTAGTCGGCCTGGTTCGAGATGACCGCCTGCGCCAACTGCTGCTCGCCGACGAACGGCGTATGTACGAGCCGCTCAACCCGCGGCATCTTCGTCAGGCCGGCCTTCACGGCCCACCATTCAGGCCGCCGGTCCATGATCTTCTGCTCGGGCGAGACGAACTTGACTTCCCACGGGCCAGTTGTGACCGGGTAGCCCTTGCTGAGGTCGAACGCGCGGAAACTCGTCCAGTCCTGACCCTCGTAGATGTGCTTCGGGACGATATAGACGCCGATGTCGTACTTGTAGATGACGAGATCCCAGAAGCGCGGCGCGGCCACCTTGAAGTTGACAACGACTGTGTTCGGGTCGGTGGCCTTCGCCTCCTGGACAAACTGCGCGACATCAACGCCCCATTTCACCTTCGGGCCGAGGTCGCGCAGCGTGTTGAATGTGTACGCGACATCTTCGGCGCTAAACGGCTTGCCGTCGCTCCAGGTAACCCCCGAGCGGGTCTTGATCGTCAGCATCTTGAAGTCGGGGCTGTACGAGTAGCTCTCGGCGAGCCACGGAATCTCCTTGTCCGCGAAGGCGCTGTAGAACGCTAGGGGCTCGTAAAACAGCATCGAGCCGCCCTGATGGTTGGCGCCGATGGCGTACGGATTCCAGATCTCGTGCTCGGTGAACTTGCCCTCACGGACGGAGCTACCCGCGACGACCATCAGCGTCCGGTTGCGCGGCACGTCGGCCGGCTTCGATCCGGCAGCAGCCGGTGCGGGTGCTGCGGGCTTGGCGGCTTCGGCGGGCTTGGCAGCCTCTGCCGGCTTCGCGGGCGCGGCTGCTGCCGTCGTGGCGGCGGGCTTGGCAGCCTCTGCCGGCTTCGCCGGTTCTGCAGGCTTCGCCGGCGCGGCTGGCGCGCTTGAACAGGCCGCTGTCAGCGAAACGGCGGCGGCCATTAGCGTGGTCGTTCGAAGGAATGTACGGCGGCCAAATCCACGCTGGGGAGCGTCTTCGCTCATGTCCCTGGTCTCCTCATAGAGGTGTCGGCTACGGAGCCTACGAAACCGCGACTGTCGTCACCGTAGCAGCCGCGGCACCATGCCAAACTGGCTGCAACTCGTGCCGGGAAAGCGCCGCCGCTTGCCCGGGATGGTCAGGTCTTCTGCGCGCGGTGAGGCGCAAGGAAAATTAGTAAGCAGCCGGATTCTATGACCCGCCCGTCAGCCTGTCAAGCGCGTGCGCAGCAGACGGGACGAAAGCAGGCCAGCGAGCGAGCCGGGAGTCACCGCCATGGTCATCCCGAGCTTGCGAGGGATCTCACGCTGATGTGATTGCAAGCGTGAGATCCCTCCTGTGTCGAGATGACAAGGTTACGGGGCAGGCTACGAGTGGTCAAACTCAGTCACGGGTCACAAACCGTCCGCTCCTGAGTGCTCTCGCCCAGTTGCCTGCTCGCTTCCTCGTCTGCTCCACACTCGTCCGGTTGTCTGCTCGTCTGCTCAGTAGGTCGACGCCCGCCGCTCTGCGGCGCTGCCGCGCCGGCCCGCCAGCCACCAATCAACCGAGAGCAGGCCCGCGCCCGCCAGGAGTGACATCACGCCAACCGACACCAGCAGGAAGTCGAGACGGGCGTTGTTCCAGCCCGCTTGGGACGGCAGGCTCACCACCAGGCCGGCGACCAGGAACTGCACGATCATAGCGATGCCGACGAAGCGCACGAACGCCCCGACAATCAGCAGCAGCCCGCCGACGACCTCGAAACCGATGACCAGGGGAGCCATGATGCCAGGGGCCGGAATGCCCGCGCTGGTGAAGAAGCCGGTGATGCCGGCAACGCCCGGCCCCATCAGCTTCTGGTAGCCGGCGACGAACATCAGGATGCCCGCCATGATCCGTACTGCAGCGATACCGTACCCGGGGTGGAGCCGTTCGAAGACCTGCATGCGCACCTCCAGAAAACATCGGCCCCAGAGCGAACACACGACGCAGAGTCGGTAGCATGGTCGTTTGGGCGGGCGGCGGCCGTCAGAACGACGGCAGCACGACACCCGACGAACGCGCCACCCGACGGGTCATGGTTGGCACGGGACGCTCAGAGAACATACGCACAACGGCGCCATCTGGCTCTTTCGTCAATGATGAGATGGCCACGTGCGTGCTTACGATGCCGGCCACTCTCCGGCCTTCTGGATGCGCGCCAGGATCGACCGGGCGGCAGCCGTCGCCGCACCGGGAGCCGCCAGTTTGTGCCCATTCTCAGCCAGCACCGCCCGCCGGGCCGGCGACCAGCGCAGCTCGGCCGTCAACGATGCGAGATGGGCCGGACGGGTCGCCAGTTCCGCCGCACCGCACGCCACTATATACCGGGCGTTGCCTTCTTCCTGGCCCGGCAATGGGTCGAACGCCAGCACTGGCAGATCGCAGCAGAACGCCTCGGCCAGCGTGACGCCGCCGGTCTTCGTCAGCAGCACGTCCGACGCGACCATCAGGTCGGCGATCTGCTCCACGAACCCCAGCGGCATAATCGGGTTGACGCCTTTCATGTTCCTGACCAGCCGGTACAGCCGCCGGTTGCGCCCGCAGACCACCAGGATGTCCGCGTCCAGCGGCGTTGACGCGACCGCTTGCAGGTGCGCCAGTGCCTCGGGCGACCCTTCAGTGCCGACCATCGCCAGGATCAGGAATCGGTCCTGCGGCAACCCCAGCCGCTCGCGGGCGTGGCGCTTGCCGGCCGGTCCGCGCTCCACCTGCACGAACTGCTCACGCACCAACAGGCCGTGTACGTCGATCTCCGGCCGCCCGATGCCGACCGACAACAGCGTGTGCATCGCGTTCTCGGTTGGCACGGTGTAATGCGCTGGGAAGGTGGAGGCCCACCCCAGGTGGACATCGGCCCAATCTGTGACGACCACTTCGATGTTGGCCGGCACGCCGCTCCGCAGCACCGACCGCGCCGCAAAACCGGTGGTGCCCGGCAACACCGTCACGACAGCATCAGGCCGGCGCGCCACAACCAGGTTCTTGAGCGACGGGCCGCCGATCACGTCACCAATCCAGTTGAAGCGCGGGCCGCTCGGTGGCCGATTGGTCACGTCGTAGAAGAAGCGCCAAGCACCCGGAAACCGGCGCGTTACCAGCGCGTATGTCGCCGGGAAGCCTGACAGCGGCGGACGCCCCAACTCCGTGTACAGGTCGTCCACCCAGACCTGGATGCGCGGGCCGGCCGCTCGCTCCAGCGCGCGGCGAAGCGCCTGGGCGACACTCTGGTGTCCGCCGCCGACCCGTGATGAGACAATCTGGACGCGCACGACCCGCATTGTACGGTGCTTTCAGCGTTCGGCTGCTGCACACGGTTGCGGGAGTCCCACCGGCAACGCGCAGATCGCCTCGGTTTGCAGGGTATCGGACGCACCAGTCCCCGCACCGGCTGGCCGGTGCGGGGACTGGTGCGGTCGGGGAGGACGGCCCCGGCGGGCATGCGCCGGGGCTGCTGGCCCGCCGCAGCAGGCGTTCGATCACAGGCGCTCGATCAGCGGGAGCCGAACGGCCCGCCGAAGGGGCCGCGCCCGCCACGCGGACCGAAGCCTTCGGTGCCGCTGCTCATCACGAACTTGGCGACCGTCTCAGTGTTCTTCGTCACGACGACCACCATGTCCCCCTGCTTCAGGGTCGTGGCGGCCGGGCGGTTGCCAGGAGTGCTGGTGTCAGGCTTGCCACGAATGACCGTCTTGTCATCCAGCGTGTACGTCTTGGAGGTGCCGTCATTGGCGGCCAGCGTCAGGCTGGTGGCGCTCACGGCGCTGACGGTGCCCGGCGTGACGTTGACGGCCAGCGGCTTGTCGTCCTTGTCCTTCAGGTTGATCTGCGCGCCGCTGAAGTGCTTGAAGCGCTCGGCGGGCGGCAACTGCTCCAGCCCCTGCAACTCGGGCGGGATGGCGTGGGCACCGAACGGCCCATCGCCCGCCGCAAAGGCGCTGCTCACCGTGTACCAGCCCACAGCGCCGATCCCCAGCACGAGCAGCAGTGACGTGCCCAGGACGGCCAGTGCGAATCGAAAGCGTCGCATCATGGTTGCTCCCTCTCTCAGTCGGCCGGGCCGCGAGTCGTCGCGCCAGCCGCTGAATGAAGCGTAGGCCACGCGTATGTCACGCTCTTGTCGGGCCGGTCACGAATTGGTGAACGGCTAGACGGGACCGACGCGCCTGCCTGGCCCGGCTGGTGTTGACAGTTTCGTGACCAGACGATCAACTCTGCGTGACCGGACGGCAGTACGCTAGAGCAAGCGGCCGGGCGCGTGCGGGAGCGAGGGACACGTGGCAACAATCGTTGTAGCGGAAGATGAGCGCGACCTGAACAACCTCGTGCGCCGGCACCTGGAAGATGAGGGCCACCGCGTCGTGCAGGTCTTCGATGGGGCCGAAGCGGTGCTGGCCGTACAGCGCGAGCGCCCGGACTTGCTGCTGCTCGACTGGATGATGCCGAAACTTGACGGCCTGGAAGTCTGCCGCCGCGTGCGCCGCGACTCCATCGTGCCGATCCTGATGCTGACGGCGCGCTCTGAGGAGATCGACCGGGTGCTCGGGCTAGAGGTCGGGGCCGACGACTACCTCGTGAAGCCGTTCGGCATCCGCGAACTGCTGGCGCGCGTGAAGGCGATGCTGCGCCGCGTGGAGCTGTTCCGCGAGGCCGGCAACGACGCGCCGCCGCCGGTCCTTGTCTCTGGCAGCCTGACGGTCGATCTCGCCCAGCACGTCGTGTCCGTGGCGGGTGACCCAGTTGAGCTGACGCCGAAGGAGTTCGACTTGCTGGCGCTGCTCGTCCACAACCCCGGCCGGGCCTTCGCGCGCGACTACCTACTCGAAAAGGTCTGGGGCTACGACTACCCCGGCTTCGACCGCACGGTAGATACCCACGTCCTGCGGCTCCGCAAGAAGCTCGGCCCGGCTGGTGACCAGATCGAAACGGTCTGGGGGGTCGGCTACCGGCTGGCCGCCCAGCCGAAGGCTCCTCCGTCGTCATGAGGCGCAGTCTCGGGCGGCTTCGCTGGCAACTGACGCTCTCGCATCTGATCGCCATTGTGGTGACGCTGGTGAGCATGATCGCCGCGCTGATGCTGATTGCCGGCGGCTGGATCGCGATTCAGACCAGCCCTGGCCGCGAGGCCGCCAACGACGCCCGCATCGTCGCGCGGTCGGTGGGGGCGCTGGTGGAGCTACCCGGCGACCAGGCCAGCCTGAGTACGCTCTTGCGCGCCCTGGCGACCGGCACAGTCCGCACGCAACTCGGGCCGGGGCCGTTCGGCGCGGAACCGGCGTATCGCGTCGAGGGCATCGGGCCGGCGCTGCGCGGGCTGTCTTATATCGCCATCGTCGGCCCGGACGACCGGGTGATCGCCAGTTCGGACCCGGCGGGCGCGGCGTTCAGTCCGCCGGAACGCGCGGAGTGGGCACCGCTGCTGGCCCTGGCCCGCAACGGCGAGCGCGCTACCGACCGCCTGACGGTGCGCCGACGTGCAGCGGGCGCGGTGCCGGTGGCTCTCGGGGCATATCCCATCGGCGGGGACGTGACCGGGCCGCCGTGGCTGCGGGACCAACCGGTGTCGCCCGATGCGGTCGTCATCATCGGCAAGCGCGAACTGTCCGAAGTGACGCCGTTCCGGGCCATTCTCCGAGGCATCGCTATCTTCAGCGCGGCGACGGT
>JBBQBU010000044.1:0-18929 GCA_038318015.1 Chloroflexota bacterium
CACCAGCTTGTGGCGTTGGGCCCGGGACAACAAACCATTGCCCGGCCAGGCCGTCGAGCAAATCCTGCGCGCCATGCAGCTTCAACTGTTTGCGGCCGACGTGTTTGGCGGGGTCGAGCCGGCGAGGAAATGGCTGCACAAACCCCATCCAATGCTCGACGACATGGCCCCCAGCGACTTTGCCGACAATGAGTTCGGCGCACAAAAGGTGCGCGGCATGCTCGCTGGTCTGAAATACGGGGGCGTGGCTTGAAAGGGCCTGCCGTTTGGCGCATCTGCTTCAATGGTGACTTGAGCCTGGCAGGACTGCCCTATGGCTCCACGCTGGGCCCGGGACGGTGGCACTTGCCTCCTGCGTCGGGCTTGCCCGTGGTGTATGCGGCGTCCAGCCGTGCACTGGCCCAACTGGAAAAGCGCGTGCATGCCAACGGCGTGGCACCGGTCAAGCAGGCGCTCATCCGGCTCGAATTGCCCCTGGGTGCGATCATTCTTGATGCGCATAACGACCTGGCGCTCGAATCGCCCCGATGGCGTCTGGATGAAGGTTACACGCAAGGCGTTGGGGTGGACTGGCTCCAGTCCACCGCCAGCCTGGGTCTGTGGGTGCCCTCAGTGGTCGAGCCGCAAGAACGCAATTTGCTGATCAACCCGGCGCACCCGCAGTACGCAGCGATTGCGGTCGTCACGGAAACATTGAATTTCGAGTTCGATCCGAGATTGTTTTGAAAAGCGGAGCCTGCGTTATCTCATCAGATGTGTTCCCTTGTCACCCACATCTTCGTTGCCCGATTTCTTCTTCCCAAGGGTGAATTGGACTCCAGATTGCCTTGTGGCTGATGGAAGCGGGCAGCGCAACTGGGTTGCGGATAATCCGGGGATTTACCAAGAAGACTTATGGAACAAGAACAACCTGAACCGATTGAGGAATACGTCCCCGGCGTCGCCAATGGCCGACATTACATGGCCAGGCTACACCACTTGCCTGATGGGCCCTGGCGCATCGATGTCATTCACGTGGAGTCACTGGCGCCTTTGCACGGCAGCGACTCCACCTGGACCACGCGTGAAGACGCTGCAGACGCTGCCGACAAGCGGGTTGCCGCCCTGGCTTTTTGAGGCCGATACATTTTTACCCATGCCGACTCTAGGCTGACACACTTTAATTCCCGGTGAAACCGCCTGGGACATCAATTTGGGACGTGCTTGGCTGGGTCAGTAAGATTTCATTACTCCATCCAACGACGTCAAAGCTCGGGGTATACCGGACATGCGGGAGCAGTTCCGGGAGCACGCTGCTGACCTAAGCCAGGCAGGGCGCGGCTTTCGCAAGGTTGCCTGCATTTTACGCAGTGATGCCGGGCAAGAAACTCTGGTGGCGCCCTGCCAAGACTGCCCTTGAGGGAGCAATGAAGCACCCAGGGGTTTTATTGCCCCCTCCTGCCCATCACGGGAATCGCTTCACAAAGGCAAGAAGGCGGCCATGCCGTCGCCAGCGAAATACCGCGGACCGCAAGGCCAGGAGTGCAGAGGCAGCGGAACAGCGCCCAAGTGGCTCAATGACTTGGTGGCGGGCGGCAAAACCCGGGAAGATTTCCTGTTCCGCCAGAACACGGCAGCGTAGGGCATGGGTTGCAACAAAAGCATAACAGACGGCTTGAATCGGACCGCTTTTGCATGCATGGCGTCAAGCTGGCCTGATAAAGAACGCTCACGCCATGGCCGGCTTGCCAAGTGAAAGCGGTGACGGTGCGCGCCACTTGGCAAAACAATTTGCATTGCGTTGCCTATCAGGTAAGCTGCCCGCCAAACAAAAAGCCTCAGCACATGGATGCGCTGAGGCTTTTATATTGGTTGCGCGGGCAAGATTTGAACTTACGACCTTTGGGTTATGAGCCCAACGAGCTACCAGGCTGCTCCACCGCGCGGAAATTTCGAAAGTGACTTTGCCTGAAAGGCTCGATCGCTGTTGTGCTGTTACCCCGCATAGCGCATTTGCACGATGCCCCAATTGTACGGCTGTTGCCCGCGCTTCTTAAAGCATAATTTCAAGAGTGCGGGTGCCAAAACATTCGCACAGCGTCAGGTGATCGGTCAGTTTCGCATGCGACGACGGGACTTTTCGTGTCTGTTTTGCTTTCGGGACCCCATCGCTTTTGTTTTTGTGTTTTTCGAGGAGTCCCTTCATGGGCAACAAACTATACGTTGGCAACCTGCCTTACACGGTGCGAGACGAAGACCTGCAGCAATCCTTTGGTCAATTCGGCGCGGTCACCAGCGCCAAAGTCATGATGGAGCGCGACACGGGTCGCTCCAAAGGCTTTGGCTCGCCCCGGGCTGACGCGGCACCTCGCGCGGTCCCGCCAGCCCCGGGGCTGGGCACGATCAACGCACGCGCATGGGTCAATCCGGACGCCACGCCGCCGCTGGCGACCTTCGAGACGGTCATCGTGAACGAATGGATTCCCCACATCGACGCCACCTACCGGACCATCAGCGTCCGCGTCGGACGTGCGATTGAGGGCCAGTCGATGGGCGGCTTCGGCGCGGCCCACCTCGGATTCACCCTGCGCCGCGCGCTGCCGGCCGAGGCGCGCCCGGGCACGAAACCGATTCGGACGGTCACAGCACACACTTGCTAGTGAGCGGAGGACGATGGTGAAGGCACGAGCCGCGATTCTCAGAGAGTACGAGGCACCACTGAGCATCGAAGAGGTCGAGGTTGACCCGCCGAAGGCCGACGAGGTACTGGTCAAGATCGCCGCTGCGGGCGTCTGTCACAGCGACTACCACATCATGAAAGGGGAGTGGCGCAACGGCCTGCCGATGATCCTCGGGCACGAAGCGTCCGGCATCGTCGCCGAGGTCGGGCCGGGCGTCACGGGCCTGGAACCGGGGATCGCTGTGCCCTCTCGTTCCGGGCCTGGTGCGGGCGCTGCCGCTACTGCATCGCCGGGCGGCCGATTCTCTGCAACGGCTACGACGGCGGCCTGCGCGGCTCGATGCTGGACGCAGGGCCATTTCACCTTGACTCAAGGATGCATGGCTTCGCGCCCTCATCGACTCCAGGCCACTGTAGGCCCATCCGCCTCTGGCTTGGACACCAAGCCCTATCAAGTCGTCAAGGTGAAAAGGCCCTACCCCCAACCATCCCACCATGGGGCCCCTCGGCTGCGCCGGATCCCCACGGCCCCCTCTCCCGCAAGCGGGAGAGGGGAGTCGGTGCAGACCGAGAACAGCGGTAACCGGAATAGAGCAAACTCGGGTTGGCGTGCCCTGGTGGGCGGTGGTGCCAAACGCTGCGGATGTGCTCCTCCGCGCTGACGCAGCGGCTACTCGGCGGCTGCGACCTCGTACAGGCTATTGAACGGGTTATCCTGCGGCACGAGCCGGAACGCCCCGAAGCCGGCCGCCGCGCCGAGGGCACGCAGGCTCGATTCTGACAGGCCGACCATGCCCAACCCCTCGCCATGACCGGCCAGCGAGGTCGTCATGCAGTAGCAGATGCTGGTGCCAAAGCGGAGCGTCGCGAGCGGCCCGACATTCTCCTCGGGGCGGTGCGGCGCGTTGATGTCCAGGCAGATATAGCGCCCGCCCGGTCGCAGGCCCACACGAATGGCCCGGAGCAGGCCGCGCGGATCGACGGCATCATGGATCCCGTCGAACGTCGTGATGATGTCGAAGGAGGCCGGCAGCCCTGCCGCAACGTCGCAGACCTCGAAGCGCACGCGGTCGGCGACACCGGCAGCCGCCGCGCTGGCGTTGGCATCGGCAACGGCCGGCGCGTACACGTCGTAGCCCACAAAGCGGCTCTTCGGGAACGCCTGCGCCAGCTTGATGAGCGCCCGCCCGCTGCCACACCCGACATCTGCCACGTCAGCGCCGCGCTCAAGCAGTGCCCGCGACGCCGGCATAGCCGGAAGCCAGTGCGGGATCAGCAGGTTCTCGAACCAGCCGGCGGTGAAGCGGTCCAATCCGGCCCACCAGTCGTTCGGATACGCCGACTGCGGCACGCCGCCGCCGGTCTTGAACGCTTCGTAGAGCAGTTCGATGGGGCCGATCATGCCGAGCAGCATCTGCTGGATGCCGCCCATGAACGCCGGGCCGCTTTCGTGCGCCAGGACCGGCACATGCGCGGCCGGCAGGCTGTACTGCCCGGTGAGCGTGTCGTAGGTCAGGTAGTCCGCGCTGACCATGCCCCGGAGCCACTCGCGGGCGTACCGCTCGCTGATGCCGGCGCGGTCAGCGAGCTGCTGGCTGCTGGCCGGGCCGTCGTTGGCGAGGCTCCGGAACAGGCCGAGCCGGTCCCCGAGGCTCGCCATGATGGTGGCTGACATGCCGCTGGCGTCCGTCAGCACCCGCCCGGCAAACGCTTCCACCTGGGCCGGGTCAATCTGGGTGGGGGCAAGCTGCGCCGGTGCCGTTGCCGGCGTTGCCGTGTCCGTCTGTTCCGTCTGGTTCAGGCTCCGCGTGTCTAGTGCCATGTCGTCTCTCCCCGAGGGGGCGCTGTGCCTGCTGCCCGCAGGCGGTTGCGCGCCCCGCACACACAGCATGAGCCACGATGGCATGTTTGCAGACCCGTGACCGGTACGGAGTTGTGGGCCGGCGGGTATGGACTTTCAGGTACGGAGGCGCGGATCAGCACGGATCAGGGGAGGTGCCCCGGAGCCGGCCCCGAGCCGGCATCAGCTACCGGTACGAGGGGCAGCAGGCCGGACGCTACTGGGCGGCGGATCAGTCGGTGTACAGGCCGCCGTTGATGTCGATGTGCGTGCCGGTCACGAAACTGGACAGGTCGGAGGCCAGGAACAGCACGACCTTCGCCACCTCGTCGGCGGTACCCATGCGGCGCAGCGGCGTTGATTCGATCATGGCGGCGAGGCGGTCAGGTGGGAACTGCGCGGGCATGGCGGTGTCGATGACGCCGGGGCAGAGGGTGTTGACCAGGATGCCGTGCGGCCCGCCCCACTTCGCCATGGACTTGGTGAGGCTCGCCATCGCAGCCTTCGAGGCGGCGTAGTCCGCGCCCGCGACCACCCCGCCGACCTGCCCGGCCATCGACCCCATGTTGATGATGCGCCCGCCGCCCTGCTCCTTCATGATGCGGAGCGCGTGCTGCGCCACCAGGAACGACCCGCGCAGGTTGACGCCCATCAGGCGGTCCCAGCCGTTGACCTCGATCTCGTCCACGGCGGTCTTGGTGAAGATGCCGGCGTTGTTATGCAGGATGTCGATGCGGCCGAAGCGCGCCAGCACGGCGTCGAACATCGGGCCGATCTGGTCAGGCTGCGAGATGTCCACCGCCAGCGGCAGCGCCTGGCCCCCGCGCGACTCGATGCCGCTGACGACATCCTCCGCGCCGCTCAGGTTCAGGTCCGCGATGGCGACGTGTGCGCCCTCCGACGCGAGCAGTTCGGCTGTGGCCCGGCCGATGCCCCCCGCGCCGCCCGTGACGAGCGCCACTTTCCCCAGTACGAGTGACATAGTCCGCACCCTCTCTCAGCCCTCAGCATCGCAGCGCGCCGCCCCGGCACCGACGCCCGTCCTCTGTCCGGTGTCGCGTGCCTGGGCCAGCGCGTATGATGCCCGGTCCCGCCGCAGTGCGCCAGGATGGACAGAGTCAGCACCGGGCAGATTGGCCCAACCCGGGCCAAGTAGCAAATGCAGCGCCGTCAGGACGAGGGCTGAGAGGCGGACGACTCGAACTGCTGCACCCACTGGCGTACCCAATCGGTGCGGATAATTGTGACGACGGACCAAGACCGGAGCACTCCGGCCCGCCAACTATTGAATTCCTCAACGAACTCGAAAAGTTCTGACACGTTTGGATAGCCCAATTTTGTTCGGAGATGGCTGATTGCCTCTGTCATCAGCGTAGCAATTGCTATGGCACGCTCGGCTGTCGCACGAAACGTTAGCTCATTAGTGTCAGGGCCGAGTGTGTAGTTTATTTTTCCTGTCGTTCGCTTCACGATCATGGCCATGACTTTTGCATCGACGTGCGAGAAGGCATGGAACAGATCAAGCCATTGCTCGGCTGAATCCAGTTTGCCGCGCCCCATTTCTCTCTCAAGTCGCTTCTTCATACCAGAGAAGCGAGGGGTAGGCTTTGCAGGATCCATGAACCGCAGCGCCTGATCGGGGAAGTTCTCCACGTATATGAATGCCATCGCATACTCAACGGGCGGGCGCATCAAGTTGAGCGACTGCACGTAGTAGCCGCGAATAGCGAGGTCGTATGCACACATCAGGCTGTTCAGGCTTGTGATGAGCATCCCAATTTGGACACCCTCGCGATCAGGAACCTGTTTGTGACCGTTGAGCGGGTCCAGACTTCGCATGTATAGACTCAGGCTTTCACGCCAGAGCTTGAGAGCATCAGCACATTGGCGCTCGTGAAATGAGACTGCCTCGGCTTCGTAGGCGGCCAAGTCTTCAGGCATACCCGTCGCTGTCACAACGGTCGCCGCGATCGCGCTCGGCTCTCGGCGTTCTCCGTCAAGAACTGACCTACGTCCATGTGCCCGGCCCAGCCGCCGGTCGCCGCAAACAAAGCCACATCGTCATCCCGTCGCAGTAAGTCCGTCGTGGCGGATACGTCAGCCGGGCGCCGCACTCTCGCCATGATGGCACCTCTGCCTGCGAAGTATCTCACAAGCAGACGGCATAGCGGGGCTGTTACGACCGGGACGGCTCGGTGGCGGGGACGGCGGGCGGCGCGGCCTCCGGTGCGGACGGCGACAGGGCTGGAATCGCGACGATGGAACCCTCGACGCCGGGCTGTACCGGCGTCACCGATGCGCCGAACAGCACGTCCAGCGTCTCGGCCACCTGGCTCTCAGTGGCGGCAAGCTCCGTCTGTTGCTCATCCGTCGGCTCATAGATCAGCGTGAACATGCCGTCTTGCGGCTCCGTGACGGCGACCACCTGGGCGCGGTCGATGCTGTGCCGGGCCACGTACTCTCTGAGTGCGTCGGCGTTAAGCTGCCGCTTGATGACCCACGCCGGGCGCTGCTCTGCGCGGCGCTGCTCGCCCTGTTCCATGCGACCTCCTACCCCTTCACCAGCCAGCAAGGTCGCACGATGTATGCCCCCGTCCCGACCAGCCCGTAGCTGCGTCGTATACTCAACGGTATGACGGACCGAGCAGGCGCCACCCGCGTCCTCGTCGTCGATGACGAGGAGAATCTCGTCGAACTCGTCCAGGGCTACCTGGAGCGCGAGGGGTACATCGTCGTGTCGGCGCTGGACGGCCCGACCGCCGTTGCCCTCGCCCGCGACGCCCGCCCTGACCTGATCGTACTGGACTTGATGCTGCCCGGCTTCGACGGCCTCGAAGTGTGCCGGCGCGTGCGCCAGTTCTCGGATGCGTACGTGCTGATGCTCACGGCGCGCGCCGAAGAGGTGGACAAGATCGTCGGGCTGTCTGTGGGCGCGGACGACTACCTGACCAAGCCGTTCAGCCCGCGCGAACTCGTGGCGCGCGTCAAAGCGATGCTGCGCCGGCCGCGATCCGGCACCGCCGAGCCGGAGGCGCTGCCGCCGCGCCACCTGGGCGACCTCACCATCGACGCCGCCCGCCACGAGGTGTTGAAGCGCGGCGAGCCAGTCCCCCTGACTGCCCGCGAGTTCGAACTGTTGGCAACACTGGCCGCCCACCCCGGCCGGGTCTTCACACGGGCGCAACTGCTCGAACGGGTCTGGGGCAGCGAATTCTACGACGACCACGTCGTCGAGGTCCACGTCGGGAACCTGCGCCGCAAGCTTGAGGACGACTCGGCCCGTCCGCAATGGGTCCAGACCGTGCGCGGCGTGGGCTACCGCCTCGCGGAGCCAAAGCCATGACCATGCTGCGCCGCGCCGCCCGCCGCGCCCTCCGAGGGATGTACGCCCGCCTACTGATCGCCCATTTGCTGGTGATCGCCGTGGGACTGGTGACGGTCTACGCCGCCGCCAGCCTGACCGCGCCGCGCCTCTTCGAGCAACACATGCAGAGCATGATGGGCGGGAACCAGAACGCCGCCGTGCGCCGGGGAGCCAATCAGCCGGGGCCGGGGGGCAGCGAGGGCATCCAGATTGGCCGACCCCAGATGCCCGGCCCCGGCAGCCGCCTCGGCATCATGTCGGCGGAGCTTGAGCAGCGCGTGGCCGACAGCTACCTGACGTCGTTGACGGACGCGCTGCTGCTGGCCGGCAGCGCGGCGTTAGCGACGGCAGTGGTCGCCAGCGTGCTCGTCTCACGCGGCATCGCCAACCCGATCCACAAGCTGGCGGGCGCAAGCCGGCGCGTCGCAGCCGGCCACTATGACGAGCGGGTACCGGTGGAAGGCACCGCCGAAGTCCACCAGTTGGCGACCAGCTTCAACGCGATGGCCGCCGCTGTGGAGGACGCCGAGCGCCGCCGCCAGGAGCTTATCGGGGACGTGGCCCACGAGATGCGGACGCCCATCGCCACGCTGGAAGGCTACCTAGAGGGGCTGCTTGACGGGGTGATCGACCCGTCTGATCGGGTCTGGGCGAAGCTGCACGACGAGGCCGGACGTTTGCGCCGGCTGATCGAAGACTTGCAGGAGTTGTCGCGGGCTGAGGCGCACCAGTTGTCGGTGGTCTGCCGAGCGACGCCGCCGTCATCCATCGTGCAGCCGGCCGTGGAGCGGCTCGAAGCAGACGTGGCCGAGCGCGGCCTGAAGATGAAGGTGGACTTGCCGCCAAACCTGCCGACCGTGGCCGCCGACCCGGAGCGCGCGATTCAAGTGCTCACGAACCTGATGACGAATGCCCTGCGGTATACGCCGCCGCCCGGCGAGATCTCGGTGCGAGTGGCAGCAGACACGGACAAGGGCGTGGTCCGCTTCGAGGTAGCCGACAGCGGCATCGGCATCGCGCCGGAGCACCTGACGCGCGTCTTCGAACGGTTCTACCGGGTGGACAAGTCGCGGTCACGGGCACTGGGCGGGGCCGGCGTAGGCCTGACTATCGCGCAGGCGCTGGTAGAGACGATGGGCGGGCACATCTCGGCACGGTCGTCAGGGCCGGGCCAGGGGTCCACGTTCGCGTTCGAACTGCCGACCGCCGCCTGATGCGTCTATGCTCTGGCGCTGGCAGCAAGAAGGCCGGTCGGGGAATCCGACCGGCCATGCAGGTGCCGTCTGACGGGTGCGGTAGGCCGCGAAGGGCTACCGCCAGTACTTCGTCGCAGTCAGGTCGGGTGTGCCGTGTTCGCCGGGCGACACCAGCCGCGCGGACGGTGCATCTGAGGAGCGACTGCCGGACGCTGGCGCGGACGGCGCGCCGCACAACGGCGGGGTGAACCAGAAGAACTCAGAGGGTGGCTCGGTGCCAGGGTCCGTCGCGCCGACGAAGCTGACCACCGTCCGGAACGCCTCCCAGTCGAACGGGTTCTCGCCCCGTTGGTGCCGCGCGCTTTGCCAGTCCCGCATCTGCTGTTCGAGCGTCGGGTTGGCCTCAATCAGCTCTGCTATACGGACATCGCGGGACATGGCACCCTCCTTTGGGGCGGGCGACACCCGGCGGTACGAGTGCCGAGCAGGTAACTGCGAGCGTCCTCATTCTATCACAAACCTATCACGATGACATTGCGGAAAGCTAGCATTTGCAGGATTATGTGCAACCGGCAGCCGCTCGTATTCGATGCTACGCCGTGCCGATGTGGAGCGTCACGGTGCCGAAGCCGAGCCGCTTCCAGCGGACATCGCGCAGGCCGGCGGCGGCCATCTCGGCGGCCACGCCTTCGGGGCGCAGGAACGCGGCAACCGACTGCGGCAGGTAGGTGTACGCTGCCGCATCGCCGGCCACCAGCTTACCGATAAGCGGCACCGCCCGCCCGAAGTAGAGGCCGAACAGCGGTGCCCAGAGGGAGGGCGGCACCTGCGTCAGTTCCAGACAGACGACCCGGCCGCCCGGCTTGACCACCCGGCGGATCTCGGCGAAGGCGCGGCCGACATCGGCCACATTGCGGATCATGAAGGCCGTGGTGGCGCAGTCGAACTGATCGTCTGCGAAGGGCAGTGCCTGGGCGTCGGCCAGCGCCAGGTGCACGCGCGACCGGGCGTCCAATGGCGAAGATGCGGGCGTGACGCTGGGCACCAGGCCAACCTGGAAGGCCGGCACCGACGACGGTGCCAACTGCCGTAGCATCCCCTCGGCCACGTCCACGCCGATCACGCGGCCCTCGGGCATGGCGCGCGCCAGTGCCAGCGCCAACTGCGCCGTGCCGGTGCCAACGTCCAGGGCGCGGCCGTTGCGCGGCGGCCGGGCGGCCCGCACGGCCAGCCGCCGCCACGTCGCGTCAAGCCCGCCGGTCATCAGCGTGTTCATCAGGTCGTAGCGGCCGGCGATGCGGCCGAACATGGCGGCGACGCGCGCGCGATGGTCAGGCGGGCGCGGCCCGGACGGGGTGGGGCGGGGGATGGATGTTGTCACGAGACGACGATCCCGATGGCCCAGAGGATGCCGAACAGCAGGTGCAGCCGCCCAGTGCCAGCCAGCGCGGCGTTCAGCGGCCGGCCCTCCTCACGCAGCACCACGCGGATCAGATGGACGGCCAGCGGCAACGTCAGCCAGGGCAGCCAGAAACCGCGCGGCGTCCCCAGCGTGAGCCACGCGACCGGCGGCACGGCGTACGCCGCCACCAGCAGCACGATGTACTCGACGCGCGTGGCCCGCGCCCCGAGCCGCACGGCCAGCGTGTGCTTCCGGGCCACGCGGTCCGTGGCGATGTCGCGCAGGTTATTGACGACCAGGATGGCCGTCACCAGGGCGGCGACGGGCAGGGCGTAGATGATGGCCTGCTGGCTGAACGCGCCGGTGTGGAGGAAGGTGGTGCCAACGACGGCCACCAGTCCGAAGAAGATGAACACGGTCACGTCGCCGAGGCTGTGGTACGCCAGCGGCCACGGTCCGCCGGTGTACAGCACCCCGGCCGCGATGGAGAATACCCCGATAACGAGGATGGGCAGGCCGCCAACGATGGTCAGGTACACGCCGATCAGGGCGGCCAGCCCGAACACGAGCATGGTGGCGGTGCGGACCGTCTCCGGGGGGACCAGGCCGCTCTGGGTGATGCGGACCGGCCCGAGGCGCTCGGCAGTGTCGGCCCCCTTGCGGAAGTCGAAGTAATCGTTCGCCAGGTTGGTGCCAATCTGGATCAGCAACGCGGCCGCCAGCGCCGCCACGAACGGCCCAGCCAGGAACGCGCCGGCCGCCCAGGCGGTCGCGGTCCCGACGAGCACCGGTACGACCGCGGCCGGCAGCGTGGGCACGCGCGCGGCGAGTATCCAGGTCTGGAGCGAGCCGGGACGGCTCGGGAGGTGGTCGGCCTGCATCATGGGGCGATTGGCTCCGGCAGCGGGGACGCTCTGGCACGGCGGGTACGTCACGGTGTTCACGTCAGTGTAGAGAGATGATGCAGCATCCTGGCGCGCGCGGCGAGTGGCGAGTGATGAGGCAACGCATCGGACGAGGCGGGTTGTCAGGGAGCGGCGACGGCCCCCCGCGCAGCGCGCTCCAGGGCGGGCCGCACGTCCGTAGCGAACGCAGCGATCTGCTCCTCGGACAGACTCTTGGACATGCCGGCGAACGGGATCTCCACTACCAGTTGCTCGATGCCGTGCTCGCTGATGACTTCCAGCAGGCCGTCGCGCACCTGCTCGGCGGTCCCCACGAAGTAGCTGGTCTGCTCGACGGACTCTTCAAGCGTCGGCATACGCCCGAAGCCGAACGGCTTGCCGTCCTCGTCCAGGTAGCCGCTCAGCGGGCGCTGCGCCCCGAGGAACCGGTTGCGCTCGTCGTGGGCGGGGCGGAACCGCTCGAACGCCTGCTCGCGGGTGTCCCCGATGTGCAACTGGACGACGACCATGCGGTCTCCGCCGGCGACGGGCCGGCCCTGGTACTGCTCGACCAGTTCGCCGTAGCGCCGCCACTTCGCCCCGAACGCCTTGCGGTTGCCCAGCGGGAAGACGGCGACGTGCCCTTCCCTCGCGACGTAGTGATAGGTCGGCTCGCTGATGACGGCCTGGTAGATGGGGATGGAGCCAAGCGGGCGGGGCACCAGGGACACCTTGTCCCAGGGGCGGCCGGTGGCGGGGTTGCCGGTGTTCAGGAAGCCGGGCGCGGGCACGGTGTAGCGGTCCGACTGGTGGGTGAACTCTTCGGAGTACAAGGCGGTCTTGATGAGCGTCATCTGCTCTTCGAAGAGGCCACGGTTGGCGGCATCCTTGTCGTCGCCGTTCCTCCCGAAGGTCGCCCCGAAGATGGGCATTTCCCGCTCGACAGAGCCGCGCCCGGTGCCAAACAGCATCCGGCCGCGCGACATGATGTTGGCGATGGTGATCTCTTCGGCAAGGCGGATCGGGTTCCAGATGGGCGTCTGGTGGAAGAACGCGCCAAACTTGATGCGCTCGGTGTGCTGGGCCAGGACGGCGCTGACCATCACGACGTTGGGGATGATCTGGTAGCCCTCGCGCTGAAAATGGTGCTCGGTCAGCCAGAAACTCTCGTACCCGTGCTGGTCGGCCAGCTTGGCCCAGTCGATGAGGCCGAGGTACGCGTCGGCGTAGGCCTGGGGGGTGTGGCGACGGTCGTAGGGGTCGGGGCCGTCCATGCCGACATCGTCCATGAAGCAGCCAGCCCAGCTATAGAGTCCGATATGCATTTCTGGTCCCGCGCCTTTCTTCGGGCCGCCCGGTGCTGAGGCGGAGCGGTCCGACACCCTGGTAGCGACTGGTTGGATACGAGAGCGGCCGGCTGCCTCTCCTGCGCGGTGTGTGCTGCCCGGAGCAGCGTTCGGAAACGTGGACGCGCCGCGAAAGCTCGCGGCGCGTCATGGCCTAACCGGCTGCGGGATTCCTACCACATCACGGGCCTGCGCGTCAGCCCTTCACGCGCCAGACGGGCGAATCAGGCCGGTCAGGCGGGCGCCGAAACGACGCTCGGATGTATCAGCATGTGGGGGATTTGCCCGATCCGCTCGTCCTCGCTTCGGGCGAAAGCGTGCGATTGTGCTTCGAGACACTCGGGCCGAACGATGAGAATGTTCTGGCCGACGCGTTGAGGAGTGGTGAATTCGGCTCGGTCAATGCTGATTACCGAGACATCTTTGGGAACCAGTTTCGGTCGGCCGTCCGACTGATGCCAGTCATCTTCAATATCCCTGGTCTACCGCACCCCCAGACTGCAGGCTTGCATTTGAGTTCGCTCCACTACGAACACTTTGGCCGCGATGAGACTGAAAATGGCAGTTCCACCTAGCACGAAGCCGGTTCTGGTGCCGTCTACGTGGGGGCGGGGGCGGTGGGGTACCCTCTGGAGACTGCGCCAGGAGGACAACCCGTGCCTGCCCCCGCCCCTGACCACGACACGAGCCAGGACCACGCCGCACGCGCCGCCGGCATCAAGCACGCGCTTGCCGAGCGGTTCGGCTCCGACGTAGAGGTTGATCCCGCGCTGCCGGGCCTCGACACGCTGGCGACCATCGCCGGCCACCGCTCGCACCGTGCCTACGCCGACCGCCCCATCCCCAACGACCTGCTGCGGCTGCTCTGCGCCTGCGCCCTCTCCGCGCCCTCCAAGAGCGATCTGCAACAGGCTGATATCGTCCAGGTGGCCGACCCTGCGCTGCGCGCCACCATCGCGGACCTGCTGCCAGATAACCCGTGGGTCCGCGAAGCCCCCGTCTTCCTGGTATTCTGCGGCAACAACCGCCGCATCCGGCAATCCTCGGAGTTACGCGGCAAGACGTTCGCCAACGACCACCTTGACGCCTTCATGAACGCCGCCGTGGACGCCGGCATCGTGCTCTCGACATTCATTCGCGCCGCTGCCGCCGTGGGCGTCGGCTGCTGCCCGATCAGCGCCGTCCGGAACCACGCCGCCACCATCAGCCAGTTGCTCGGCCTGCCAGACTGGGTGTTCCCGCTGGCCGGACTGTGCGTCGGGTACCCGGCAGCACCAGGGCAGATCAGCCCACGCCTGCCGTTCGACGTGACGGTCCATGTAGACCGCTTCGATGATGCGGACGTGACCGAGCGCATCCAGGCGTACGACCAGCGCCGGGCGGGGCTTCAGCCGTACGCCAAGCAGCGTTACCCCGAATTGTACGGAGAGTTGGCCGAGTACGGCTGGTCCGAAGACAAGGCGCGCCAGTACTCGCAGCCCGAGCGCGCGGATTTCGGCCAGTTCATCCGCGACAAGGGCTTCCGCCTGGAGTAATGCGATCCCCGGCGGCGGGCAGGACGCATGGCGGGGCCGCTACGCCTTGCGCCGGCCCCCCGCTGCGGCTGCCGGCGTCTCGGAGCGCTTCCGCAGCCAGAACGCCACGCGGATCAGCAGCAGCGCCCCGAGGATCGAGCCGTACACCAGTGGCTGGCTCAGGTCGATCTTCACCCGCCAGATGAAGTGGATGACCGCCAGCACGCCCGCCACGTACGACAGTTTGTGCAACAGCGTCCAGCGCTTGAAGCCGAGGCGGCGCACCGACCCCGACGTGGAGGTCAACGCCAGCGGCACCAGCAGCACCAGCGCCAGGAACCCGACCGTGATAAATGGCCGCTGCGCGATATCCTCGACGATGGTCCCCAGGTCAACGCCCTGGTCCAGCACCACGTACACCAGGAAGTGCAGCACGGCGTAGAAGAACGCCAGCAGCCCAAGCTCGCGGCGGATGCGGACCGGCCAGGCCCAGCCAAACAGCCAGCGCGCCGGCGTACAGGCGAGGCCCGCCACCAGAAAGATCAGCGCCACCAGCCCCAGTTCGTTGATGATCTCCGCGATCGGGTTCGCGCCCAGGCTGCCCTGGAACGCCCGCAGGATGATCGAGGCCAGCGGCACCAGCGAGCCGAGGATCAGGCCCGGCTTGAGCCAGGGCAGCGGTGCCGCCCGTTGCGGCGACGGCCGAGACACTGGCTGCACAGCCGCCCGCGTGACCTCGCCGGGCCGGGCCGGCAATGATTCGTCAGTCGTCACCATCAGTCCGTGCCCCCACCCCTGCCTAGTACAGCGTCTTCGGGTCCATGCCGGCGTACAGGTCAGCCACCTGCTCCGCGTAGCCGTTGAACGGCAGCGTCTTGCGCCGGCCGAGATCGCCAATGCGGCGCTCGGTGGCCTGGCTCCAGCGCGGGTGCGACACCTCGGGGTTGACGTTCGCGTAAAAGCCGTACTCGTTCGACGCGGCCAGCGCCCAGGTCGTCTTCGGCTGCACTGCCGTGAAGCGGATCGTCACGATGGACTTCACGTTCTTGAAGCCGTACTTCCAGGGCACGACCAGCCGCAGCGGCGCACCGTTCTGGTTCGGCAGCACCTTGCCGTACAGGCCCGTCGCCAGGATCGTCAACGGGTGCATCGCCTCGTCCATCCGGAGGCCCTCGACGTACGGCCATTCCAACACCGGCCGCTTCAAGCCCGGCATCTGCTTCGGGTCGTTCAGCGTCACCAGTTCCACGAACTTCGCGTTGCTGGTCGGCTCCAGCCGCTTGATGAGGTCGCCCAGCGGGAACCCGAGCCACGGGATCACCATCGACCACGCTTCCACGCAGCGCATCCGATAGATGCGCTCCTCAGGCGGGAACCAGCCGAGCAGCGTGTCAATGTCGATGGTCTGCGGCTTTGCGACCTCGCCCTCAACCGTGATGGTCCAGGGGCGCGTCAGCAGCGTGCCGGCCTGCCGCGCGGGCGAGTCCTTGTCCAGCCCGAACTCGTAGAAGTTGTTGTAGGTCGAGACGGACTCAAACGAGGTCAGCGGCTCGTCGGTGGTGAACGGGCCAGTGGCAGCCACCGCCGGCAGGAGAGCGCCGGACGGGTTGGCGGCCGGCTGTGCCGCTGGCGGATTCACGGCGGCAATCGGCGGCGAGTCCGGCACATCCGGCGGCGGCTTCTGCCCCACCAGCAGCATCAAGCCGCTGCCCACCAGCGCGGCCGTGCCGACCGCCAGTGCGCCGTTCTTCAGAAACTCGCGCCGCCCCAGGTAGACCGACTCCGGCGTGATCTCGCTGCTGGGCGGCTCAGGAGGTAGCGTAGACATGGCACCACCCAATCCAGACGAACTGTCGCGCGGCGGCAGACACACCCCGCACGCCTACAAGTATGGCGACTCGCACCTTACGAGCGTCTTACGTCTCTGCACGCCGCGCTACGTTAACGCGCCGCGCGTCCTGCCGGATCACTCGTGGCCTGGAGAGGCGCGGTGCCCGCCGGATGCCGGGCCGGTCAGAACAGATCGGGCGATCGCCGGCGGCGCTCGGCGTGGCACCCCGCAAGGCACAACGCCGGCCGCGCCGCCGCGTTTCCCAAACCAGGGCTAGATCTTCGCGAACTTGATGAGCGAATGGCAGCTTTCATTCCAGGTCGTCGTCTTGAAGAAGCCGCTGAGCGCCGTCTTCGTGACCTCACCGACGTAGATATCGCCACGCGAATCGACCCACATGCCGTGTGGCGCGGAGAAGCCGTCCAGCGCGCACGGGTCCGGGCCACCCCAGGTGGACAGGATGTTGCCGTTGATGTCGCGGATGGTCAACCGCGACGGGCGGTCCTCATCCAGCAGCTTGCCCGCCATGTTGCGGGTGCCCTTCTCCCAACCCATTTCGCCGATGTAGACGGTGCCGTCAGCGGTGATGCACAGGTCGCCGGGCCGCGTGACATTCGTCCAGATGTCCAGCAGATCGCCAGTCGGGCCGAAGATTTGGATACGGTCGTTCTCGCGGTCGCAGATGAAGACGCGGCCGTCCGTGTGGACCCAGACCGAATGCACAAGGTTGAACTGCCCCGGCCCGGTGCCCGGCTCGCCCCACGATTGGAGCAACTCGCCCTCGGCTGAGTACCGGTGCACCCGCGCATTGCCGTACCCGTCAGACACGTACAACTCGCCGCTCGGGGCGACGGCGAGGCGCGTCGGGACGTTGAACGGGCCGGCCGCCCGTGCAATCGTCGTCAGGTTGCTGGGAACCTTCGCCTGATAGCCAGTGTCGGACACTTCACCCGGCGTGCCGAGCGTGAACAGGATGGTACCGTCCAATGTCGTCTTGCGGACGGTCTGGTCGGCCGCATCGACCAGATACAGCTCATCGTTGGCGATGGTGATGCCGTGCGGGCGCGGGTAGAGCGTCGTGTCGCCCCAGGCGTCCAGGTACGTCCCGTCACGGTCGTAGATGATGATCGGGTGCTCGCTGCGGTTGAAGACGTAGACCCGGTCCTGCGAGTCGGTCGCCACGCCGGCCACGTCGCCATGCGACCAGCCTTCCGGCAACTGCTCCCAGCCCTCAGCGACCTCATACCGATAGTCGCCGGTCCCAACGATCACGCTCATGCTGTCGAACCCCTCCCAGGAAGTGCCACTGCCAGGCATGGTAGCCGGTGCGGGCCGTCCGGTTCTGCGCCATGCCATCCGGCACTGGCTCGCCGATGCCGGGCGCGGGGCGGTGGTCCTGCCGACCGGCGCAGGAAAGACGGTCGTGGCGTTCATGGCGCTGGCCGAGGTGCCGGTCCGGACGCTGGTGATCGTGCCGACTATCGAGTTGTTGCGCCAGTGGCGGGCCGGCCCAGGCGACCTGACGCGCGCCCGTACGGTGCTGGGCTACGAGCCGCGCTACACGCTGGAACAGGGCCTTGCCGACTAGCTGACCATGCGCGTGCGGCCGGATAACATACGGAACCGCTCCTGGTTGCCCCTGAATCGCGCAGTCGTGACAAGACTGTGTTGACACGTCGCGGAGGCTCGCGTATCGTTTCCAACCGAGATCGACGAAATGAAGGAGCTGCCGATGTCCCCTCGATTGGTGACCCTGCTGCTGGCCGTGGCGCTGGCCCTCCTGCCAGTTGACGCTGGCCGCGCCGCGCCGTTAAATGCTCCTTTAGGCACAGCATTCACCTATTAGGGACGGCTGACCCAGGGCGGCCCCGCTGTCAACGGTACCTGCGACTTCCAGTTCGGCGTGTTCGCCGATGCCGCCGGCGGAGTGGCACTGGGAACCCAGGCCGTGCCGAACGTCACGGTGACCAACGGCCTGTTCACGGTCCTGTTGGACTTCGGGGCGGCCATCTTCGCTGGTGAGGCGCGGCATCTGGAGATCGCGGTGCGGTGCCCAAGTGGCGGCGGTGCGCTGACAACGCTGAGTCCACGCCAGTTGCTTGCGCCGTCGCCGCAGGCGCTGTTCTCGTCCAGCACCGGTGCGTTGCGCGCGGTGACGGTCTCCACGACCCTGCCCACCAACGGGCAGGTGTTGCAGTACAACGGGGCGCAATGGGCACCGGCCACGCTGGCCTCATCGGTTGGAACGTGGCTGCTGGCAGGCAACGCCGGCACCGACCCGACCACGCAGTTTCTCGGTACGACGGACAACCAGCAACTGACGATGCGCGTGAACAACCTCGTCGGCTGGCGGCTGGTGCCGGGCAGCCCCGACTCCTGCACGACGGACTGCGCACCAAACGGCGTCGGCGGGCACGGCGGCAACACCGTAGGCCCAACCCAGGGGGCCACCGTTGGCGGCGGCGGCACAGCCTTTGGGGTCAATTCAGCCCTGGGCCGGTTTTCTACGGTCGGTGGCGGCGTTCTTAACACCGCATCGGAGTCGTCCGCAACGGTCGCTGGAGGCTTAAGTAATACCGCGTCTGGCACATCTGCAACCGTGAGCGGCGGCCAGTCTAACACGGCCTCGGGCCTCCTATCGACGGTCGCTGGCGGCGATAGCAACACGGCGGCCGGCAACTCGTCGACGGCGGCCGGGGGATTTAGCAACATCGCGTCAGCGACCTCCGCTACCGTATCCGGTGGCAATACCAACACGTCCTCGGGTAATTCAGCGACGGTATCGGGCGGTTCTTCGAACATAGCTTCGGGAAACGTATCGACGGTTGCTGGCGGCTTTGCAAACACGGCTTCGGGCAGCATATCGACGGTTGCTGGCGGCCTCTTTAACGGC
>JBBQBU010000045.1:0-18767 GCA_038318015.1 Chloroflexota bacterium
GTCGGGCGCACCGCGGTCTACGCTGATCTCGCCGCAGCAGACGCGCCCGCCGATACCGAGGCCCCGCGCCGGGCAGCGAACGAGACCACGAAGGTCACGTTGGAGTTCGATCTGCCGCCCGTCCTCCAGTTCGATGCGCGCGCCAACGGCCCAGCGCGCGCTATCCCACGGCTCATGCCGACTTCGCAATTCCCGCTCTTCACGGCTGGGCTGGCCGGCACCACGCTTGCGGGCACACAACGCAAAGTAGATGGCGGCGTGCCAGGATGACTTGCCGGCTTCGTTTGGTCCCCAGACGACGTTCATTCCCGGATTGAGCGGCAATTGCTCATTCGTGAATGGGCCAAATGCGTGTGCATCAACGCGTTGAAACCACATCAGGTCACGTCCAGATCATCGCGGCCCTCAAGTGCCCGCAGGCCGGTTACCAGAACTCGCCAGCGGTCATCGACCTCCATCTGGGCAGCGTACACGTTGCGCACGAACTGACCTCGCACAGTTGGCTCAAGGTTGAGCGCCGCGAAGTCATAGCGGGGGGAAATGCGCCCCACCTCCACGAGTAGGCCATCGAGATGGTGCTGGACCCCGTCCAGGTCTGATGCGTGAAGCGCCATATCAGGATCAATGTCGCCGTGAATCGTGACGCGAGCAACACCTTCACGCCCGACGAGGAGCGATTCAAGTGTCGATCGCACGTCTTGTAGGTTTGTACAACCGGAAACGTCAAGCGGAAGATCGTGGGCGGATGTTGCACTCACCTTGCGGCGCTCACGGGTCACGGTCCCATCCGGCTGGACGGTGACGATGACTGCACCTCGGCCGGCTTCTTCGCCGAATGCCAGGAACTCCGGATTCCCTGGATACGTGTGGCGGGCCGCATCCTTGAAGCGGTGAAAATGTCCGAGAAGCACGTGATTCAAACCAGCACTTTCGATCTGGCCAGGGTCGAATGGAGCGTGCGGTGCCGGGCCGCCCTCAGACTCACCAAACCAGCCCCGCTCTGATCCATGAAACAGCCCGATGTTCACGCCGCTGCGGTCAACCCGAAATCGATCCAGGAAGTTCTCGGTGAAGGCGGGCGCTCGGTGAGCCGCACCCCAGATGGTGAGTCCCTCACAGAGTGTGACCGGCGACAATCGACTCTCTGTGAAAACGTGGACATTCGGACTCCAACGTGCCTGTGCGTAGAGGCTGGTTGGCGCGTACCAATCGTGATTGCCAGGTGCAAGCAACACCGGCATCGGATGAATGCTCGCAAAAAGCGATTCGACGAATGCGCGAGTGTCCTGGCTGAAGCGCGCTTGCTCGTAAAGATCGCCACCGCACAGGAGCGCATCAGCCCGCACCTCAGCTGCGAGGCGGACAATGCGCTGCAACGCGTCGCGAAGTGCCTGTCGCCGTCTCCGCGATGCCTCATTCCCCCTGAGCCATGAGAATGGGGCGTCCAAATGGACATCTGAGAAGAGCACAAGTTTCATGTGATCCATGCCGTCAGCAGGCTTCTATGCCTTGCGCGACTGTGGACCGCATCATAGCGGATCGAACCAAATGGCTGCAGTACCAGGCCAGAGACGCCTTGGCAACTTGCGGCCGGGCGTCAGGCACCGACCAGCGGGATTGCGCCGGGCAGGCGGGCCAGCCGGTGGCGCGGCGCGGCGAGCCGCTGCTCGGCCCAGGCCAGCACGCCCGGCTCCTGGCTGAACAGGATCACCTGCCGGGTCTCCGCAATCTGAAGGAGCAGTTCCAGCATCGCCCGCGTGCGGTCCGTGTCGAAGTGGGGCGTCGGGTCGTCCAGGATCAGCGGGCAGATTTCGCCAGGGCGCGTCAGGTGGTCCGCGAGTGCCACACGCAGCAACAAGTACACCTGCTCCGCTGTGCCGTGCGAGAGCAGCGCCGCCTCGCGCCACGGCCCGGCCGCGCTCCGCACACCAACAGCCAGCGTTGCAGGGTCCACCAGTGCCTGCACGTAGCGTCCGTCCGTGACGCGCGGCAGCCAGTTCGACACCTGCTCCGCCAGCCGGGGCGCGACACTCCGGTGCACCCGCTCTTGCGCGCGCAGCAAGAATGACCGTGCTTGCTCAAGCGTGCGCTCCAGCCCAGTCACGCGGTCCAACTCGACATCAGCGGCGGCCAGCGTTTCCTCAGCCTCGGACACGCTCTGCAAGCCCCGTAGGCGCTCGGTCAGTTGGGCGCGGGCCTCGGCTGCCGCGCGTGACGCCCCCTCATACGAGCGCAGCGCCGCCGTCTGCGCCTCGTGGGCCGCCCGAATGCGCGCCTCGCGGTCGGCGGCCACGGCGACCTCAGCCGTCCGCAACTCGTCCAGCGCGATGGCGATGGCCTTGTGGTCGCGCCGCCCGACGCCCAGCACCGCCAGTCCGCCGCCAACCAGCAGCAGGGCCACGCCAACCAGTTGCAGCGGCAGCGACGGCATCGCCAGGCCGATGGTGACGCCGAGCAGCAGCACGCACATCGCTGCCAACAACAGCCGCTGCGAGACGCGCCGCGCCGACACCTGTCTCACGCGCGCCTGCGCCTCGTCGGCCCGCTCCTGGAGCAGCCGCGAGGGGGGCGACACTTCGACCTTTGAACGCGCGACCTCCGTCCGGTAGAGGACTGCACGCGCCGCACCCTCGGTCTGCTCAAGCGCGCGCACGCGGGCCTGCAAGTCGCCGTACGCCGCGTGCTCCGTCTGGGCAACGTGCAGCGCGGTGCGGGCGCGCTCGGCCTGGGCCGTCGCGCGGCGCAGCGGTCCGACCGCCGCCCGGTGGTTCGCCCCGACCTGCTCGCGGCGGAACTGGTCGATGCGCTCCAGGGCGACCGCTGCCGTCTCGTCGGCCCCGCCGGTCGCCGCGCCGCGCTGGAGGTGATCTTGCAGCAGCCGGCCGTTCTGGCGCACCGCAAGCAGATCGCCCTGCCGCACGCAGGCGACCGCCAGGAACGTCCGGCGGTCCAACCCGAGCCAGCGCGCGCCATCCGGGGCGTCGTTCCCGACGATGATCTCGCCGGAGCAGTCGCGCCCGCCGAGATCCAGGTCGATGGCGCGGCAGTCCACCAGCCCGCGCAGGTCGTGGCGTAGCTCGATATGCCGGCCGTCCTCCAGCGCAATCACCGTCCCGACTTCCCAGCGCCCGCCGTCCCACGGCTCGTGGCGGGCGCGTAGGTCGCGCTCCTCGCGGCTCGGCTGGCCCGCGCCGCGCCGCCGGCCGCACAGCCCGAAGTAGAGCGCCGCGTGCCACGACGACTTGCCAGCCTCGTTCGGCCCCCACACCACCGTCATGCCGGGGGCCAGGACCAGCGCCTCCCCGACGAACGGCCCGAAGGCGTGCGCCGACACCGACGTGATCTTCACGCCTGCCCCCTGGCCGCGAGCCAAGGGCGGGCGATCGCACGTGTCGGTTCCCGTACTGCGGCGCGCGGCTGTGAGATCCTTCGCAGGCTCTGGTTGACATTGCTGCCTGGCTCCCCCTCTCCCGCACGCGGGTGTGGGGGCTGGGGGGCCGTGGGGATGAAGGGGCCCCATGGTAGGCTGGTGAGGGCCACACACATGGCGCTCATCCGAGGGGGTCCAGGTCGGTGCGCCCTTCGAGCGCCCGCAGCCCCACCAGGAGCACTCGCTGCCGCTCCGCATCGTCGAGCGGCGCGGCCAGCACGTCGCGCACGAACTGACCGCGCACCGTCGGCTCGTCCGCGATGCCGTCCAGGTCGTAGGCTGGGCGCAACTGCCCGAGCCGGACCAGCAGGCCATCAAGCTCGTGCGGCCCGTCCTGCAGGTCGCGCGCGTGCAGATCGACGCGCGGGTCCAGGTCGCCGGTGACCGTGACGCGCGCCACGCCGGTTAGGCCTGCCACCAACGCAGCCAGCCGGTCGCGGATCTCCTGCTGACTGGTGCAGCCGGTCACGCTGAGCGCCAGATCGTGGGCGTCGGTCACGCCGACGCGGTGGCGCTCGCGTAACACCCGGCCATCTGGCAGTACCGTCATCTCGACTGCTCCGCGCACGCCATCCTCGCCAAACGTCAGGAAGTCGGGGTTGCCGGGGTAGGTGTACTGGTCTGCGTCCTGCGGCCGGTGGTAGTGCCCGACGAGCAGGTGGTCAAGTCCGGCCGCTGCAATCTGCGCGGCGTCGAACGGCGCGTGCGGTTGCTCGCCGGGGTCGAGCGCGGAGAAGCGGCCACGCTCCGACGCGTGGACCAGCCCGACGTTCACGCCGCCCCGATCTACCTGGAAGTTGTCGAGGAAGCCGTGCGTGCGAGCGGGTGCGCGGTGGGCCGCCCCCCAGAGGGTGAAGCCGTCCTGTAACGGAACAGGACTCAGGCGATCCTCGGTGAAGACGTGCACGTTGGGGCTCCACTGCGCCTGCCGGTACGGGCTTTCCGCCGAGTACCAGTCGTGGTTGCCCGGCGCGAGGAAGACCGGCAGCGGCTCGATCTGCTCGAACGTCTGCTCCAAAAAGGACACCGTGTCTGGAGCGTAACGCGCCTGCTCGAAGAGGTCGCCCGCACAGAGCAGCGCGTCGGCTCGCACGTCGGCGGCCAGCGTCGTGATGTTGCGGAGTGTCTGGCGCAGCGCCTGCCGACGACGACGCGCCGCAAGCTGGCTGCCGCCCAGCCAGGAGAACGGAGCGTCGAGGTGGAGGTCAGCGAACAGGATGAGCTTCACAATGTCGTGATGGTAGCGGCCCGCCCACCCCTTTCGGACCGCTAGGCGCAGTTCTGTGAGGACTCTGTACAGGGGTGGCTACCCGTCGAGCCACGCCGTCTTGAGCAGGCCGCGCTGCCCATTGTAGGCCGGCACGTAGCCGCGCACGGTCGGCGGGTCGGCCTGCACGACGGCCAGCCGATTCTCGGTGAACCACCAGATGTGCGGCGCTTCGTCAAAGAGGATGCCGGACGCCGCGTTGTAGAGGGCGCGGCGCTGGCCGGGGTCCAGGACGGTGCGGGCGGCATTCACCGCGTCGTCGAAGCGGCGGTTCTGCCAGCCGGAAGCGTTCTGTGCGCCGTTCGCGTGGTAGATGGCCGACAGGTAGCCGTCCGGGTCGGGTTGGAGGCCGGCTATGTAGGCCAGCAGATCGAAGTCGTGGGTGCGGTGGGCGGTTGCCAGGGTGCTCCCCGACACCTGCTCAGTGGTCAGGGTGATGCCGAGCGGCCGAAGCTGCTCGGCCAGCAGGGTAGCGATGCCGAGCAGGGCCGGGGACTCGGCGGTTGTCCGAATGGTCGCCGCGAAGCCGCTGGCGTGGCCCGCGTCGGCCAGCAGCGCGCGGGCAGCCGGCAGATCGCGCTGGTACGGCAACTCGTCCAACGGCGTCGCCCAACTGCCCAGGCCGGTCGGGATCGGGCCGGTCAGCTGTCCCTCGCCCCCGGCCAGCTGCGTGACGACAGCCGTCCGATCCACGACCAGCGCCAGTGCCTGCCGCACGCGCACGTCATCAAACGGCTTGCGCCGGGCGTTCATGATGGTCATGTGCTGCGTCGCCCCGGCCGCCGACACTAACGTCAGGCTCCGCTCTGACCGCACCCGCGCGAGCAGGTCCGCTCCGATGGTCGCGCCGTGCACCTGCCGATCACGCAGGGCCGTCACCAGCGCGTCCGGATCGCGGAGGAACGAGAGGGTGACGGTGGCCAGGTAGGGCAGGCGCTTTTCCCAGTAGCCGGCGTGCCGCGCGTAGGTGATGTGGCTGCCCGGCACGTACTCCGCGATCTTGAACGGGCCGCTGCCGACCGCCGTTGTCTTGGATGCCGCGCCGGCCCCCTGGAGCCAGCGGCGCGGCGCGATGGCCGAGCCGTTCAGCGAGGCGAACGTCGCCAGGAAGGGCGCGTACGGGCCGGTCAGCGTGAACTCAACCTCGTAGCGGCCGTGCGGCTCGACCTTCGCGATGTGGGCGAAGGCGGCGCGGTGCGGCGACGCCGTGGCAGGCGCCATCAGGCGCTCGAACCAGAAGCGGACATCTTCGGCGTCGAACTCGCTGCCGTCGTGGAACGTGACGCCCTGCCGCAGCTTGAAGGTCCAGGTGGTCGGGCTGGTGTTCACCCAGGTCTCGGCGAGGGCCGGTACCAGTTTCATCTGGTCGTCGTACATCACGAGGCTCTGATAGGTCAGGTCGCCCCAGGCCCGGACGGACGCCACGCTGCGATTCGTATACGGGTCTAGGTCGCCGGGGTCGGCGTCGGCCCCCACGGCCCACGCCAGTACGCCGCCGGTCTTCGGGGTGGGTGTCGGTGGTGCTGCCTGCGCGCCCGTCTTGGCGGTCACGGCCGGCGTTGAGGTCGGGAGGGTCAGGAGGGTCGGCGCGGCTGGCCGGGTCTCAGACGAGCGGTTCGGGCTGGTCGGCTGCTGGCAGGCTGTCACCAGCGCGGCAGGCCCGGCCAGCCCGAGCGTGACAGCACGCGCCAGGAACGCCCGGCGTGTCAGGCTCCGCACCGGCCGATCCTTCTGTTGTGCCGAACCGGTCGCCATGATCCCCTCATCCGTCCGCGCGCTGATCCTCGTTGCCCGGGCACGCACATGCTACCCTGCCGGCACGGACACGATCCGGACGATAGCCGTCAGGACCAGTAGAACACGTACGGTGACAGGTTGATGAGGTTGCTGGCGCGCGTGGCGGCCGGCAGCGGACCATGATGTTGACGATGCATGGCGGAGGGCGGGATGGCAGCAGTCTTTGAGCGCGAGATCGGCGCACAGCGCAAACGAGTCGAAGATCCGCGACTCGTGCGCGGCGAAGGCCAGTACGTTGACGACCTGAAGATTCCGGGTACGCTTGAACTGGTCTTCGTGCGGAGCGACTACGCCCACGCGACCATCAACAGCGTCGATCTGTCGGCGGCGCTGGCTGCGCCCGGCGTGGCGGCCGTCTGGGACGGCGAGCGCGTCAAGGACGTGGCCCGCATGGCGAACACCATCGCCATTCAGGACAAGCACGTCTCGCCGTTGCCGCCGCTGGCGCACGGCAAGGTCACGATGGCCGGCTACCCGGTCGTCGCGGTGGTCGCGGAGACGAAGTATCAGGCCAGGGACGCCGCCGCGCTGGTCGAAATTGACTACGACCCGCTGCCAGTCGTCATCGACCCCGAGAAGGCGCTAGAGGCCGACGCCCCGATCCTCTGGCCGGAACTGGGCACGAATGTCGCCTACCACCTGTTGAAGGATGGCGGCGATGTGGACGGTGTGTTCGCGAGCGCGGAGCACACGCTGTCGCTGCGGCTGGTCCATAGCCGGCTGGCGCAGGTGCCGATGGAGCCGCGCGGCATCCTCGCTAGCTACGACCGTGAGTCGGACATGCTCACCGTCTGGCGGTCCACGCAGTCGCCGTTCGGCACGCGCGGCACGCTGGCGCAGGTGCTTGGCCGCCCGGCTGGCTCGATCCGGGTGATCGCGCCGGACGTGGGCGGCGGCTTCGGGGCGAAGGGCGGCCTGTACCCTGACGAGCTACTGCCGGTGCTGATGTCGATTGAGTTGGGGCGGCCGGTCCGCTGGACCTCGACGCGGATGGAAGACCTGCTGTTCACGATGCAGGGGCGCGATCAGATCAACCTGGTGGACGTGGCCTACACCGGCGAGGGCATCCTGACCGGCCTGAAGGTGAAGACGATTCACCCGGTCGGTGGCGTGCTGCTGACGCACGGTGCCGCGCCGCCGTTGCGCGTCCGCGACTTCGCGACCGGTGCGTACCGGTTCGTCGCCCACCGCGCCGAGGCGTACGGCGTCTACACCAACACTGGGCCGACCGGGCCGTACCGCGGGGCCGGCCGCCCGGAAGCCGCCTACGTGGCCGAGCAGGCCATTGAGGCCGTCGCCATCGCGCTCGGGCTGGACCCGGTCGAGGCACGGCGGAAGAACTTCATCCAGCCGGACGAGTTCCCGTACAAGACGCCGGGCGGCTCGGTGTTCGACAGCGGCGACTACGAACTGGCGACCGGCCGGGCGCTGGAGATCGCCGGGTACGCGGATCTGCGCGAGCAGCAGAAAGCAGCCCGCGCGCGCGGCGAGATCATGGGCATTGGCGTCGCCACGACCATCGAGGTCAGCGCGCAAGGCTCGGAGTACGGCAGCGTCGAGATCCAGGACGACGGCTCGATTGTGGCGACGACGGGCTCGTCGTCGCACGGGCAGGGCCACGAGACGAGCTTTGCCCAGGTGGTCGCGGATCGGTTGGGCGTGCCGTTCGAGAAGATCACGGTGCGGCACGGCGACACGGCGACCATGCCGCGCGGGGGCGGCACCGGCGGCAGCAAGAGCCTGGTGGTCGGCGGCAGCGCGCTGTCGAAAGCCAGCGACGCGGTGATTGATAAGGCCGTCAAGGTGGCGTCGGCGATGCTGGAAGTGTCGGCCGAAGACCTGGAGTTTGTGCGGGGCGGGGTGCAGGTGCAGGGCGCGCCCGAGCAGCGCATCGAGTTGGCGGCCATTGCGGCGGCGGCGAACGAGGGCATCGGCCTGCCGGAGGGCGAGAGCGGCCTGAAGGACGATGCGGACTTCGCAGCAGACGTTTCGGCCATCCCGTTCGCCGCGACCATCGCGGTCGTGACAATCGAGCGCGAGACGGGCCGTGTCAAGCTAGATCGGCTGGTCGTGGTGGACGACATCGGGACGGTGGTGAACCCGCTGATCGTGTACGGGCAGATCGCGGGCGGGCTGGCGCAGGGCGTTGCCGAAGCGCTGTACGAGAAGTTGGTCTGGAGCGAGGACGGCCAGCCGCTGACGGCGACGCTCCAGGACTACGCGGTGCCGACTGCCCACATGGTCCCGAACTTTGAACTGGCGATGACGGTCACGACGTCGCCGTACAACCCGATTGGCGCGAAGGGTGTGGGCGAGTCTGGCTGTGTGAGCGCGCCGCCAGCGATCACGAACGCGGTGCGGGATGCGCTCTCGCCGCTGGGCATCCCGGACCTTGGAATGCCGTTCACCAACGAGAAGGTCTGGCGGGCGATCAACAGCGCCGGCTGACCATCGTCTTTGACGGGATGAGACGCTACGTCGTCCCATCCCCGAGACACTGAGATCGGATGGTAAACTGAGACTATGATGCCTTCACCCGACGACGTTCTTCGACAGGCTATGGCGCTTCCCCCATCAGATCGAGCAGCGCTCGCTGGCGCGCTCATCGGCAGCCTGGACGACGAGTCCGTTGATGACGATGCAGAACGGCTGTGGGCGGCTGCCACGGCGACGATGAGCGAGCGGTATTCGCCGAACTGTGCGACATCGTTGAGGAGGTCATCGTGGTGTACCGGGCCGATGGTCGCCGATGACATCAGGCCGTGACCTCGCGAATAAGCTTCAGAATGTGGCGTGATGGTGGAGCACCGCATGGATGACGATGTGCCGGATGCGGAGATTGAGGCTGCGTGGGCAGCGAAAATTGAGCGACGGGTGATGGAGATCGAGACGGGCGCTGTTCAACTGGTATCCTGGGAACATGTCCATCATCGGCTGCTTGACGAGTGACGGCGGGAGGCGACAATGAGTGTCATGATCGATATTGGCACGCTGATCGTGCGGTCGCCCGACATTCGGGGCGGAAGGCCGCGCGTGGCCGGCACCGGCGTCACTGTGCGTCGCATTGCCAGTTGGTATCGCCTGGGATTGCACGCTGAGGATATTGCTGACCGCATTGGGCATGTCACGGTCGGACAAGTCTACGCAGCACTGGCGTACTACCACGTGAACCGCGAGGAGATCGACGCTGATCTAGCAGCCGAGGATTCGATGGTAGAGCATCTCGAAGCGCAACTTCAGCAGGCGCCCACTACGCCACACTGATGCTGCGTCTGTACATGGATGAGGATTCCATGGAGCAGTCGCTCGTCCGGTCGTTGCGTGCTCGGGGCGTCGATGTCCTGACGGCGCAGGAGGCCGGTATGATCGAGCGGAGTGATTCCGACCACCTTGCATTCGCGGCGGTGGAGGGACGCGTCCTCTGCTCGTTCAATGTTTCTGACTTTTGGATGCTGCACGGCGAGTATCTCGCGGATGGCAGGCTGCACGCAGGTGTCATTCTTATGCCGCAGCAGCGTTACGGCGTCGGTGAACTACTTCGCCGTCTGCTCCACCTTGCGAGCGCGCTGGCCGACGTTGGCATGGCCGGGCGTGCAGAATTTCTTAGTTCCTGGGAGCCAGCAGGTTAGGCGGCTACCAGGCGGACGCGCCGCCGCCGACGAACGTTGACCAGTCGCCGCAGTCATCTTCCAGCACCAGCGGCACCGTCGCGCCGGACCCCGCAGCCGTGCGCGCTACCACGAAGGTTGCCTGCTCCACGCCGTTCGCCAGCGGCACCCGCGAGCCGCCAGCCACCGGCTGCCCGTTCAGCAGCACCGTCGCGTTGACCAGTGTGCCGAAGCGTAACGCCCGCAACCGATTGTACGGCGCGCCGCTGCCAACGCCCGCTGAGACTGACACCGTGTACTGACCCGCCGCTGAGTGCGTCACATTGACCTGGGCCGGCGGGCGTGGCGCACACGACGGGCGCGGCGTCGGCGTCAAGGTCGGCGTGGGCGTCAGCGTCGGAGAGGGCGTGGCCGTCTGGGTCGGCGTGCGCGTCGGCGACGGCGTGAAGGTAGCCGTCGGTGTAAGGGTCCGCACCGGCGTCATGGTGGCCGTCGCTGGCGTCCCGGAGCGCACTTGCCCGGAGTCTGGGTGCAGCATCAGCCCAGACTCATCCACGAATTCCAGGTCGCTGCCCTTGATGAGCCGCAACTCCCGCAGCACGTCATTGTCCCAGTCCTCATGAGGAGCGCCGTTGATGTACCAGTTCGAGCCGTTGTCGGCCAGGAACATGCCGTACCGCTGGAGTGCCAGCAGGATAACCCGTGCCTGCGGCGAGTACCCGTTGATGTTCACCGACGACTTCAGCCGCACCCGCGCACCCATCGGCGGCACGTTCGGGTCGGTGATGTTGGAAGCATAGTGGCGGGCCGGCCAGAGGTACGCTTTCTGGGTGCGAACCGCCGTGAACCGCAACGCATGGGCGATCTCGCCCGCCAGCACCTCGTCGTAGCGGGCCAGCCCCGGCAGGATCGGCAGGCCGGCCGCGTCCGCCGAGGTCCACCCGTCCGGTCGGAGCGCGTGCCCGTTCAGGTCGAAGATCGCCCCAGATCCGCCCGTCCAGGACGTGTCAGAGAGCTTTGTCGCGTCGAAGACCTCCGTCAACAGGCAGCGGTCGCGGTCCACCACCAGCACGTGATGGTCGCCGCCGCCCTCGACCGGGACGACTGGCGGGATGCGGTACGGCCCCGGATCGCTGTCCTCCGGGTAGTAAAAGTCGATGCTCACGGCCGGCTGGCTGCCGGGGGCCGTCGCGTACGGAATGCCGATGGGATACCCCTCCCACAGGCCGCTGCCGAAGTCGGCCTTCAGGCCGGTGGTGCTCCCAATGCTGCTGATCCAATTGGCCGACTTCGTGTGGACCGGCAGCGTGTCGATGCGTGCGTTCCAGATGTTGTCGGGCGGGAAGATGGGACAGCCGCCGATGGTCGCGGCGGCGGCGGCCGGGGCCGGTTGTGGCGCGGCGCTACTGGCCGGTACTTGCACCAGCAGCGTCGTCAGGGCGGCCAGCAGGAGCAGTGCAGCGGCACCCGCGCGCGCGAGCATGCCTCCGCCAGGCCGCGTCCCGGCCGTTCCGCCGCTATTTAGCTCGCGCTGCCGCATGGTGACTCCCCGCTGCACGGTGCGCCTGAAGGTACCGCGCCGTCGCCGCTGTATTGGTTAACGCAGCGGATGTCGTCGCGGATATGCACCACCTTGACTATCTTGCCGCGACAGGTGGACCGTCTCCGCCGGGATTCACGCTGACGACGGCACGACGGCCAATGGACTGCCCGCGAGCGTGCCTGGTGATAGCACTGTTGCCAGTATGACGTGACGTGCATGCGGTGTGCCGGGCATCTGGCTGGACGTAACACCGGGTCCGAATCTGGTGCTGATGCTGGTGAGGGTGCAAGCGCGCATGGTAGTATGACTGACAGTCGATGAGACGAAGAGTGCGCGAACGGCCGGGCCGAAGAAGATGTGGACCCGGCGAGGACGAAGGAGGACTACAGGCGTGCCCCTGACGACGGAGGCCAAGGGCGATATCATCACCCAGTACCAGACCCACGAGGGCGACTCTGGCTCGCCTGACGTGCAGGTTGCTATTCTGACGCGCCGGATCAAGGAACTCGCTGATCATCTGGCAGTCCACAAGCATGATAACCACTCCCGCCGCGGGCTGCTCAAGATGGTCGGCCGTCGCCGCCGCCTCCTGACGTATCTCTCGCGGACCCACAATGAGCGCTACCAGCAGCTCATCGCCTCGCTTGGGCTACGCCGCTAGCCCGAGTTTGCCGTAGCGTCGCGCGCGCCCGGGCTCAAACTTGCCGGCGCGCGTTGGTCGTTCGGCCCTCGAGAGCACGTCATCGTGGTAGCGCGGTGCTTTCGCCCCCTTCCCGTCTCCGGCCTACCCGCCCTGGCTACAAAAGCCATGCTGGGTGAGTCCAACGTGCCCTCTCTTTGCCCTTTTCCGCGCCGTAGGCCGGCCGCGCCGGCATTGTCACTTGGACCACGACGGTTTGAGTGCGCCCCCCTCGCCGCTGCATGCGGCTTGTGTCGAATGTGGAACCGAGCACCGAGGACCGGCATGCAGTGTCCCGGGGCGGTTTCACGGGTGAAGCGGGCGTGTGCGCGGCGCCCGCGGAACGTACGAGGAGCATCATGGCAGTATCCCGCTACTCAATGGAGTTTGCCGGCCGCACGCTGACGCTGGAGACGGGCCGCATGGCCCAACTCGCCGGCGGCGCCGTCCTGGTCACGTACGGTGAAACGGTCATCCTGGCCGCTGCAACCACGTCGGACGAGCCACGCGAAGGCATTGATTTTTTCCCGTTACAGGTCGAGTTTGAAGAGAAGATGTACTCCGCTGGGAAGATCCCCGGCGGCTTCATCAAGCGCGAAGGCAGGCCGACCGAGAACGCCATCCTGACCGCCCGCCTCACCGACCGTCCGTTGCGCCCGCTCTTCCCGAAGGACTACCGCAACGATGTGCAGGTCGTCATCACCGTGCTGGCTGCGGACCAGGTGAACGACCCGTCGATCCTGTCCATCATTGGCGCGTCGGCGGCGCTCTCCGTCTCAGACATCCCGTTCTACGGCCCGGTGTCCGGCGTCCGTGTCGGGCTGATCGGCGGCGAGATCGTCATCAACCCGACCATGTCCGAGATGGCCTTCTCTGACCTTGACCTCGTGGTCGCCGGCACGTCCGACGCCATCCTGATGGTCGAGGCTGGCGCGAAGGAAGTGCCGGAAGACGTGATCCTCCAGGCGCTTGAAGCCGCCCACGATGAGATCCGCGCCCTCTGCGACCTGCAAGTGCAGTTGCAGCAGGCGGCCGGCAAGACGAAGCGCGAGTTCGTCGCCCCGAAGGTGTCCGACGACATCGTCAAGGCCATCTCCGAGTTCGTCGGGGGCCGCCTGGAAGAGACGATCTACGACCCAGACAAGGCGAGCCGTGAGGACAGCACCCGGGGCCTGCGCCGCGAGGTCACCAAGCACTTCGCCGACACCTACGACAGCAAGACGGTTGGCAAGGTCTTCGGCTCACTTGAGAAGGAGACCGTCCGCCGCAACATTCTGGAGAAGGGCCGCCGCCCAGATGGCCGCAGCCTGACCCAGATCCGCCCCGTCACTTGCGAGGTCGGCGTGATCCCGCGCGTGCACGGCTCGGCGCTGTTCACGCGCGGCCAGACGCAGGTGCTCTCGATTGCCACGCTCGGCACCGAGGCGGACGAGCAGCGCACCGACAGCATCGGCCTGGATGCGCCGAAGCGGTACATGCACCATTACAATTTCCCGCCGTTCTCGGTTGGTGAGACCCGCCCGATGCGCGGCCCCGGCCGCCGGGACATTGGCCACGGTGCACTGGCAGAGCGCGGCCTCGTCGCCGTGCTGCCGTCGAAGCCAGACTTCCCGTACACCATGCGGGTCGTCTCTGAGGTGCTGGCGTCCAACGGCTCCAGCTCGATGGGTAGCACCTGCGGCAGCACCCTGGCCTTGATGGACGCGGGCGTGCCGATCACTGCGCCAGTCTCTGGCGTGGCGATGGGCCTGATCACCGATGCCGAAGGCCATTACGCCATCCTCTCGGACATCCAGGGGCTGGAAGATGCCCTGGGCGACATGGACTTCAAGGTCGCCGGCACCGAAAAGGGCATCACGGCGCTCCAGATGGACATCAAGGTCCAGGGGCTGACCACCGAGGTGCTCCAGGAGGCGCTGGCCCAGGCCCGCGAAGGCCGCTTGTGGATCATGGGCAAGATGCTGGCCGCTATCGAACGCCCGCGCACGGAGCTCTCGGCCTACGCGCCACGCATCACCAAGATCACCATCAACTCGGACCGCATCCGCGACATCATCGGCCCCGGCGGCAAGATGATCCGCAAGATCGTCGAAGAGACGAAGTGCACCATCGACGTGTCGGACGACGGCACGGTGCTGATCGGTTCGAACAACGCCGACAACGCCCAGAAGGCCATCGACTGGATCGAGCGGCTGACGAAGGACGTCGAGGCCGGCACCATCTACAACGGCAAGGTGACGCGCCTGATGGCGTTCGGTGCTTTCGTCGAGATCTTGCCTGGCAAGGAAGGCCTTGTCCACATCTCTGAGCTTGCCAACTACCGCGTGGCCCGCGTTGAGGACATCGTCAACGTTGGCGACGAGATCAAGGTGCTGGTGACGGAGATCGACCGCCAGGGGCGCATCAACCTCTCCCGCCGTGCCCTGCTGGACCCCGGCGAGGGGATGCCCGAAGGTGCCGTTGAAGGCTCCGAGGGCGGCCCGGACGGCGGCCCAGACAACGGCCCGCCGCGTCGCGAGGGTGGCTTTGGCGACCGCCCGCCGCGTCGTGATGGCGGCGGCTTCGGCGGCCCGCGTGGCGGCGGTGATCGTGGCCCGCGTGAGGGTGGCCCGCGTGAGGGTGGCCCGCCGCGTCGCGAGGGCGGCTTCAGTGGCGGGGGCCGCGACGGCGGCTTCGGCGACCGTGGCCCGCGCCCGCCGCGTGAGGGTGGCCCGCCGCGTGAGGGTGGGGACCGCCCGCCGCGCCGCGAGGGTGGCTTCAACGACCGTGGCCCCGCACGCGAGGGTGGGGACCGCCCGCCTCGCCGTGAGGGTGGCTACAGCGGCCCCGGCATCGGTGGTGGGGACCGTGGCCCGCGCCGCCGCGACGACGCCCCGCGCCCCCCGAGTGAGGGTGACCCAAGCGACACTGGGGACCGTGGCCCGCGTGAGGGCGGCGACGCTCCGCGCGATCCGTTCGGTCCGCGCTGGTAGACCAGAGCCGCGTTAGCTAGCGGCCCAGCCGTGCAGCACACACAAGCAGCCCCCGAGAGATGCACTCTCGGGGGCTGCTTGTGTGTGGGACCGGTCTGCGGCCCGGCACGCTACGATAGAGGCGCGGGCCCACACGTCGGGCAGGAGCAAGCAGCATGTCAGTTTCAAAGCCGGCCCATGCCGACCGTATCGTCCGCGATCCTGACATCATGCTCGGGAAGCCGACAGTTCGCGGCACCAGGATCACCGTCGAGGCCGTGCTTGCCCACGTCGTGGCAAACCCGGACCCAGACGACCTCTTCGCTTCCTATCCACGGCTTACGACGGACGACCTGAAGGCGGCGCTGGCCTACGCTGAAGAGCGCGTGCGACGCCAATGGCCGCGGGGCGCAGCCTGACATCGACGTGCCGGGTGGTGCGACAGCAAGACTGTCTTGGCGATTCTTGCTTGATGAGCGTGCCAATTACCAGGTCGCGCCTCATCGAAGACGACTGGGACACGACGTCACAGCGGTCGGCCAGAACTACCCGGCCTCTTCTCAAGGATATCGACGTCCTCACCATCGCACGACGGGACCAACGAATCGTCATCACGAATGATCCTGACTTCGGCGAGCTTGTTGTTCGGAAATCGTCGCCGCATGCGGGCGTCATCCTGCTCGGGCAGGGTGCCGTGATGACGCCGGATCTGATTGCGCGACGGGACGAAGTCTTCGCCCATCACGGTCATCTCATGGGTGCGTTGTTGATCGTCTCGCGGAAGCGGGTCCGGGTCAGGCGCACGAGTGTCTGACCGTCCGCAGTCCCGGTGACACCGTCCACTGCCCCGGTGCGCTACTATCTGGCGGCGATACGCTGTGAGGGCATATGAAGGTCCACCGCCTGGATATTGAAGGCGTGCTGCTTATCGAGTTGACGGTGCACGGCGATGCCCGCGGCTTCTTCGTTGAGCGATACCAGTGTGAGCGGTTCCAGGAACACGGGCTGCCGACAGCGTTCCTGCAAGATAACCACTCGCGCTCCGGGCCGGGCGTGCTGCGCGGCCTGCACTTTCAGCACACGCCGCCACAGGGAAAGCTGATCGGCGTCACGCGCGGGCGCATCTGGGATGTCGCTGTGGACATCCGCCCCGACTCCCCGACGTTCGGGCAGAGCGTCAGCGCCGAGCTAAGCGACATGAACGGGCGTCTGCTGTGGGTGCCGCCGGGTTTCGCGCACGGCTTCTGCGTGCTGGGCGACGAACACGCCGACGTGCTGTACAAGACCGACGCGCTCTACAACCCGCGCGGCGAGGCCGGCATCGCCTGGAATGACCCAGACCTTGCGGTGCCCTGGCCGGTTGCCGCGCCGCTCGTGTCAGACCGCGACAACAGCCTGCCGAGCTTCGCCAGCTACCGCGCCAATCCTGCTCCCTGGCCGGCGCTCGCTCCAGTGCAATCTTGATCTTCTCCGTTCGTCTCGGCCATGCGATACTCTCAGTAGCACGCGCCGGGCGGAGGTGACATGGCTGCGAACCCACCAATCATCCGTGTAACCAGAAATGCTGACGCCGACGATGTCAGGCAGTCGCTACCGCAGACGCTCTCGGCAGTGGCGCGGGCTGGCGAGCGCGTCGTGGTTGAGGAGGATGGCGTGCCGGTCGCGGCCATCGTCTCGCTCGACGACCTCAATCAGCTCGCGCGCCTTGACGCTGAACGTGCTGACCGATTTGCCGTCTTTGAACGTATCGGTGCCATTTTCGCCGATGAGGATCCAGAGGAGAGTGATCGGCTCTCCGCGCTGGCGCTCGCCGAGGCCCGTAAGCAGATGCGGCGCGAACGTGCCGCCAAGAACGACGCGTGATTCGCGCCACTGTCGATACGAGCGCCCTAGCGCCGTCGATCCGCCGCGCAAGCCAGCCACGAAGCGTGCTTGGCCCACTTTTGCGTGCATGGTACGCCCGCCAGTATGAGCTGGTCATATCTGAGCATATCCTGAGCGAGCTTCAACACGCTCTGGCTGCCCCATACTTCAGTCGCTTTCTCAGCGTGACCGACCAGGAAGAGGCTCTCCATACGCTCAGGATTGATGCCACCATCGTGCCGATCACGGTTGTTGTCGAAGGGGTGGCGACGCACCCAGAAGACGACCTGATCCTGGCGACGGCACTCAGTGGAGGCGTGGACTATCTCGTCACGCTTGATCGGCAGCTTCTCGCGCTCGCATCGCACGGTGGCATTCGCATCGTGACGCCGCAGGCATTCCTGACTATGCTGGCGACGGGGACCTGACCCGTGGCGCTTTACGACCAGATCGGGCGGGGCTACGACTCCACCCGGCAGGCAGACCCCGGCGTCGTGAGCCATCTGCTCCGAGCCTTGCATGTGCCAGCCAGTAGCCGGTGCCTGGACGTGGCGTGCGGCACCGGCAACTACACCACCGCGCTCGCGGATGCCGGCCTGTCAATGGTCGGCGTCGATGTGTCGCGGCAGATGCTCACCAGCGCGCGGGCCAAAGCGGTCGGCTTGCGCTGGGTGCAGGCCGACGCCGCTGCCCTGCCGGCCGCCGATCGCACGTTTCGGGCGGCGGTCTGCACGATGGCCCTGCACCATTTTCGGCAGCCTGCGCGCGCCTTCCGTGAGGTCGCGCGGGTGCTGGACGGCGGCCGGCTCGTGTTCTTCACCGCTGACCGCGAGCAGATGCGGCGCTACTGGCTTAACGAGTACTTTCCCGACGCTATCGAGCGTGCGACGCTCCAGATGCCGCCGCTGGACCAGACCCGCACCCAACTGGCCGACGCCGGCTTCGGCCGTGTCACCTGCGAGCCGTGGGCCGTCACGCCAGACCTGCAAGACCTGTTTCTCTACGCTGGCAAGTACCGCCCGGCGCTGTACCTCGAGCCGCGCGTGCGGGCCGGCATCTCGACGTTCGCCGACCTGGCGCAGCCGGCCGAAGTCGGGCAGGGGTGCGCCAGGTTGGCGGCTGACCTGAAATCTGGCCGGTTCGCGGATGTCCTGGCCGCCTCCGAGCATGACGGCGGCGACTACCTGTTCATTATCGCCGAGGCCTGACCGGATCGCCGAGGCCTGACCGGCATCAAGGCAGGGTGTCCACCAACGATTCGCGGTTCCTGCCCCCGCACCGGGACGGGCCGCGTGTTGCCTATCGAGTCGTCAGGCGCAGCGTCCCCGGCGTGTTCCAGATGCTGCCCTCCCCCTTGATTGGATTGCAGCGCGAGACGACCTGTCGGTGGTCAACCTCGACCCAGTACCCCAGGTCCGGTGCCATCGGGCAGCCGGCGAAGGTGGTGGCCGGCGTGCAGTCAGCCAGGCACAGGATGCCAACCACCTGCTCGTCAGTCGGGCCGTAAATCAGGAACTCGGTGCCGCGCACGATGGCAACCGCGCCGCCAGCGTCTACGCGGTAGTTCGACGCAGGATCGGTCAGGGACTGGACGCGGTGCAGCGACGCGCCGAAGACCTGGAGCAACGA
>JBBQBU010000046.1:0-18667 GCA_038318015.1 Chloroflexota bacterium
GACGATCACGACGACCCGCAGCGGGAACCGACGCCCACCATGCACCGCATGTCGTCGGACCCGGGCGTTCAGCGCCAGCGACCGCGCGGCGACGTTCGACGCCTCTCGACCGCCCGGCGTGCACCGCAGCGCCAGGGTCCGCACCCGCGCGTCTGGTTCATTCGCGGCAGTATCGGCATCGCTGTGCTGGCCGGGCTGTGGCTCGGCTTGCAGGCCATGTTTCCGCTGACCGAATCGCGCGTCAGCGAGACGCCTGGCCCGACCGAGCCGGTTGACGCCATTGCCGTTGGCGCACCGGAGCCCCCGTCCGCACAGGCTGTCGCGCCACCGCTCGCCGAAGCCCAGGCACAACCGGCCCCCGCGCCGGGCCAGCCCGCTCAGACTGCGGCGCAGGCCGTGCAGCTGCCCGCTTCGCAACAGGCCGCCCAGCCGGCGCCCACCGCCGAGGGCGACCGCCTGCCAGGACTGCCGACGCCAGGGGCGGCACCGGCCCCGCCGGCCTCCGCGCAGCCGGCCGCACAGCCCAAGCCCGCCGCAGCGGCACCTGCCCAGCAGCCGGGCACCAAGCCGACTCTGGCCCCGATCCCCCCGCCGGCCAATGCCCAGCCGAGCGTAGCCCCGGCCAGCACCGCCGAGCAGCAGGCGTCACAGGCCGCCACCCAGCAGGCCCAGGCCGCCGCGCCAAAGCCGCAGGCTCCGGTGGCACCGCCGGCTGCAGCATCAGGCAGCGGCGCCTTCGAGTTGGCCGCCAGCGCCTCACCCGCCAACCCCGTCTCTGAACAGGCGATGGTGACGGTCAGTGTCAAGGCGACGCAGGGTGGCGCGGCGCTGGCGGGTGCCCGCTGCATGGCGACGGTCTACTATCGCACCGCCACCATCAAGCAGCCAGGCGGCGGCTTCAGCACCAACGGCAGCGGCGTCGGCTCGTTCACGCTCGACGCGCGCGGGACGACCTACGGCCACTACATCCCCATCGACGTGACCTGCACCGGCCGCGCCGGCACCGTCACGGCCCGCACCGGCTTCACACCCGTCAAGGGGAGCCGCTAACTCCCGTAGCGTCTCGGAAGCCCCGTCAGCGTCGCACAGAGGCCCGGTCCCCGAGAGAAGGACCGGGCCTCATTGTGCCTACCGATGCAACTCCTGCCTATTCGAGCGGCGGGCGCACCTGTGCCCACGGCTGCGCGGCCTCGAAGCAGGCTGCCGCACGGAGGACCGTGGCGTCGGCGTGCCACTTCCCGACGATCTGTAACCCGACCGGCAGCCCGTCGCCGGTGAAGCCGCACGGAACCGTCGCAGCCGGCTGGTTCGTCAGGTTGAACGGCACGGTGAAGTGGAGGCGGTCGTACATCGAGCGCGGCTTGCGGCCCTCAATGGTTGCCGGCCCCTCGTTCAGCCCCGGTGCGTGAGACCATGCCCCGACTGGCATCTGCGGCGTCAGCAGGATGTCCACGTCCTCAAACCAGGCACGGGCCTGCTCGTAGAAGCGCGTGCGGGCCAGGATGGCGCTGTGATACTGAATGGCGGAATACCGCTTAGCATCCTCCAGCATCACGCCCATCGTCGGCTCGATCCAGTCGGGGTGCTCCTCGGCACGCTCAGCGATCCGCGCCCCGATGCCGACGTGGTAGAGCACCTGATGGAACTCGTACGGATCGTCCCAAACCGGGTTGCGTTCCTCGACGATGCAGCCGAATTCCGCGAATCGTTTGGCCGCCGCCTCGGTCAACCGCCGAACGTCCGCGTCAACCGGCGCATACCCCAGGTCCGGACTCCAGACGACCCGCAATCCCTTCAGCGACTGCGCCGATCCGGCGGGTACGTCGCCCTCAACAGCCGCCAGGAAGTCCGGCACCGGCCCGTCAATGGAAAGCGGGTCGCGGTCGTCCGGCCCGGCCATGATACCGAGCAGCATCGCTGCGTCGCGCACGGTCCGCGTCATCGGGCCGACGTGCGAACGCCCGCCCCAGTAGTCGGCAGTTGGGGAATACGGCACCCGGCCGTACGACGGCTTCAGCCCGAAGATACCGCAGAGCGCCGCCGGAATACGGACCGACCCCGCCCCATCCGAGCCGTGCGCCACCGGTCCGAGTCCGGACGCGACCGCCGCGCCGGCTCCGCCCGACGACGCCCCTGAGGTTCGCTCCAGGTGCCACGGATTCTTACAGGGCGCGCCCAGGAAGTTGTCACACATGTCCTTGTAGCCAAAGTGCGGCGTGTTGGTCTTCCCCAGGATCACGCCGCCTGCCGCCCTGATCCGCCCCGACGCAACGCCGTCGAGCGTGGCGATGTTGTCGGCGGTCCACTTCGATCCGTAGGTGCAGCGCACGCCGGACAGCGGTTCAAGGTCTTTGATCGAAACTGGAATGCCGTCGAGCGGGCCGAGCAGTGCGCCCTGCATTGCGCGAGCTTCGGCGGCGCGCGCAGCGGACAGGGCAAGCTCGGGCGTTGGCGTCAGAAAGGCGTTGAGTGTCGGATTCAGGCGATCCAACCGTTCGAGGACGGTCGTCGCGATTTCGACCGGCGAGACCTGGCGCGCCCGGATCATCCGTCCGAGGTCGAAGGCTGAGGTGTAACAGAGGTCAACGGCGTCCACAGTACCCTCCGAGCCGGGCGTTGGGAGTCTTCACCCGGCGCACGCGGCGGTCGGGTAGTCTGGCAGCCTCGGCCCGCCGGCATCATGACCGGTCGGGCAGGCCGAATCAAGGCGCGGCACCGCGAAGGTTCCTGGTGGCCGTCAGTGCACGAATTGCCCGGACGCACGGCACCGCAGGCTGGTATCCTGTCACCCTTCACCCGCGCCGCTCGACGACGATAGGAGGGGGACCGACTCATGGCAGACTACTCGCGTTTTGACGCGACCGAGATCAAGACTTGGACCAGTTCCGTATTCCAGAAGCTGGGCGTCCCAGGCGATGATGCCGGCATGGCAACTGACGCGCTGATCCACGCCGACCTGATGGGCATTGACTCGCACGGTCTCAACCGCGTGACCGTGCAAAGCTACGCCGGAGGCCTCAAAGACGGCTCGATCAACCCGAAGGCGGTCCCCGAGATCGTCCACGAGAACGCCTCGACGGCCGTCATCGACGGGCAGAACGGCCTCGGCCCGGTCGCCAGCACGGTCGCCATGGACCTTGCCATTGCGAAGGCCAGGGACACCGGGGCCGGGTTCGTCTCGATTCGCGGCAGCAACCACTACGGTGCGTCGTCGCACTATTCCACGATGGCCCTGCCACACAACATGATCGGCTTCTCGATGACGGTGGGCGGGCTAGGCGTGGTCGCGACGGGCGGCCGTGGCCGGCGCATCGGCATCAACCCGATGAGCGTGGCGGCCCCGGCCGGCACCGCCAAGCCGTTCATCCTCGACATCGCGACAAGCGTGGTGGCGGCCGGCAAACTTGAGTTGGCCCGGATGAAGGAGCAGCAGGTACCTGTCGGCTGGATTGTTGACAGCGCGGGTAATGACACCACCGACCCGAACGAGTTCTGGAAGGGCGGCGCGATCCTGCCGCTCGGCGGCGGGGCGTCCACGGGCGGCTACAAAGGATACGGCCTCTCCGTCATGATCGACATCCTGGCGGGCGTGCTCTCGGGCGGCGGCTTCGCTGGCGAGCTGCGCGAGGCCGGCAAGTCGGGCAGTACGTCGCACTTCCAGGGTGCGCTGGCTATCAACGGCTTCGGGTCGGTCGAGAACTTCAAGGCGATCATGGACCGCATGGTCGCGTACCTGAAGGCGACCGAGCCAGCCGAAGGGTCGCTTGGGGTGCTGGTGCACGGCGAGCGCGAGATTGACGCGCAAGAGGCGCGGCTGGCGAAGGGTATCCCCTACCACCGAGAGGTCGTCGGACGGCTCGAAGTGCTGGCCGGCGAGGTTGGCGTGCCGCTCCCGACGCCGGTGGGCATGGAGTAGCCCTGGCCGACGTGCGCCTGGGCGAGGACCAGGGCCGCCCCGTCCTGATGGTGGACGGGACGGTCCAGTCGGTCCTGGCCGATGATCCAGACGGCTACTGGTCGCGGATGGTGCCGACTGTCAGGCCGCGCCGAGCGTTGCTGCTCGGGCTGGGCGGCGGCACCATCGCGCGGCTGCTGCACGACCGCTTCAGCGACGTGCCGACCGTGGGCGTGGACAACGACCAGGGCGTCGTGGACTTCGCCCACGAGTTGCTGCGCGACCTGCCCGACGTGGAGATCGTGCATGGCGACGCCTTCGCCTACGTCGAGGCGGCGGCCGAACGCGGCGAACACTTCGATTTTGCGGCCGTCGATCTGTACCAGGGCGACCAGATGGCGCACGGCGTCGTCGGCCGGCCGTTCCTGCGCAGCCTCCGAACCTTGCTGGAACCGCGCGGCACGGTCGCCTTCAACCTGTTTCACGAACGGCGCGTGGATGACCGAGTGCGCCGCATCGAGCGCGTCTTTCGGCTGCTCGGGCGTGAGATCGTGGGAAAGAACCTCGTGCTGTGGTGCCGCGCGTCGTAGATGTCTGACTCGGGCGCTGTGGCAACTCTGGGGCTGTGGCAACTCGGGGGCTCTGTGGCAATGAGCGTACTGTGGCGGCTGCGGCGGCTGATTCTGGCGGGCGCGGCCTGCTCGCAGGTCGCGGCGACTGGCTGGAACCGGGCAGCCTGCTCAGGTGCGTCAATCCACGACGTGAATCGGCGCTGGCCGGGCTGACCGATCAGGGCGTCACGGTCGTGGTCAACCTCCATGAGCGCGCCCATGCACCTGAACGGCTCGCGCGGCACGGCCTGACCCAGGTGCACCTGCCGGTCCGCGACTTCGACGCGCCGACTGCTGACCAGCTACGGCAGGGGGTGACAGCCGTCGAACAAGCCATCGCGGCAGGCTCCATAGCGGCACCGGAAGAAGACCGAACGCTCGGAGTCAGGGCCGCCCCGGGCAACAGATCACCCCGTACCAGACTAGGAAATGGCGACGGCCTCGCGCTTTGGGCGGCCACGCTTGGGCGTCGCGGTGCGGTTACCGTTGGCCGATTCGCTCGCAGTGCCATTGGCTATCCCGGAGACGTGGCCGTTGGCGCGCTCAGACACACTGCGCCCCTCGTGCAGCAGCGGCCGCAAGAACTGGCCGGTGTACGAGGCCGGCAGATCAGCCAGCGCCTCGGGCGTCCCGACCGCCACCAGATTGCCGCCGCCATCGCCGCCCTCTGGCCCCAGGTCGATCAGATAGTCTGCCGTCTTGATGACATCAAGGTTGTGTTCAATGACGACGATGGTGTTGCCGGTGTCCACGAGCCGAGTCAGCACCTGGAGCAGCTTCGCCACATCAGCGAAATGCAGCCCGGTCGTCGGCTCGTCCAGGATGTAGATCGTCTTGCCGGTGGCCCGGCGCGACAGCTCCGTCGCCAGTTTGACGCGCTGCGCCTCGCCGCCGGACAGTGTGGTCGCCGGCTGCCCCAGCCGAATGTAGCCGAGGCCGACCTCAAAGAGCGTTTGCAACTTGTTCTTGATCGAGGGGATGGCGTCGAAGAACTCGGCTGCGTCGGCCACCGTCATGTCCAGCACGTCGGAGATGCTCTTGCCTTTGTACTTCACTTCGAGCGTCTCGCGGTTGTACCGCTTGCCCTTGCAGACCTCGCACTGCACGTACACGTCCGGCAAGAACTGCATCTCGATCCTGAGGATGCCGTCGCCCTCGCACGCTTCGCATCGCCCGCCCTTCACGTTGAAGGAGAAGCGGCCCGGCTTGTAGCCGCGCACTCGCGCGTCTGGAACCTGGGTGAATAGTTCGCGCAGAGGCGTGAACAGGCCGGTGTAGGTCGCAGGATTCGAGCGCGGCGTGCGGCCGATGGGCGACTGGTCAATGTCGATGACCTTGTCGAGGTGCTCCAGGCCACTGATGCCGGCGTGCTGCCCCGCCCGGTCGCGCGCCTTGTGGAGCGCCTGCGCCAGCGCCTTGTACAGCACCTCGCGCACCAGCGTACTCTTGCCCGATCCTGAGACGCCCGTTACTGCAACGAACGTCCCGAGCGGGATCGATACGTCGATGGACTTCAGGTTGTTCTCGCTCGCGCCTTCAATGCGGATCTCGCGGCCGTTGCCCGCGCGCCGCGTCGCCGGCACAGGTATCGACGCCGTGCCGCTCAGGTACTGCCCGGTAAGCGACTCCGCGCACGCCACGATCTCTTGCAGCGTACCGGCCGCCACGACCTCGCCCCCATGCTCGCCGGCACCGGGGCCGATATCCAGGATGTAATCAGCTTCACGAATCGTGTCCTCGTCATGCTCCACGACGATCAGCGTGTTCCCGACATCGCGCAGGCGGTTCAGGGTCTTGATCAGCCGGGCGTTGTCGCGCTGATGCAGCCCGATACTCGGCTCGTCCAGGATGTAGAGCACGCCCATCAGTCCAGACCCGATCTGCGTCGCCAGGCGGATGCGCTGGGCCTCGCCACCGGACAACGTACCGGCCGTTCGGTCGAGCGTCAGGTAGTCCAGGCCGACATCGACAAGGAAGCCGAGCCGCGCCCGAATCTCCTTCAGAATCTGCCGGCCGATGGTGAACTCACGGTCCGTCAGCGTCAGGTCGCGCTCGTCCTTGAAGCGCACCCGGCCATTCTTCTTTTCGCGCGCGTCCACAAACGGCACGCGCTCTTCAAGCGCACTGAAGTACGCCAGCGCCCGCACAATCGAGTAGTTCGTCACCTCGTCAATCGAGCGCCCGATGACGGTCACGCAGAGGACTTCGGGCCGCAAGCGCGCCCCCTTGCACGATGGGCATGGCCGCTTCGCCATGTACCGCTCGATATCGCCTCGCACGTAGTCCGATTCGGTTTCCTTGAAGCGGCGCTCCAGGTTCGAGATCACGCCCTCGTACTCGATCTTGTACTCGTGGACGCGACCGCCCCGCTTCGAGACGTGGCGGATCGGGATGCGCTCACCCTTGAGGCCGTACAGGATCGTATTCAGGTTCTCCTCAGAGATGGACGACACCGGCTCCTTCAGGGAGAAGCCACGATGCTGCGCCAGCGCCGAGATCATGTCCTTGTACCAGACGTTCCCGTTGATGCCGGCCTTCCCCCACGGAACAATCGCGCCGTCGTTGATCGAGAGCGAGCGGTTCGGAATCACTAGATCGGGGTCAATCTCCAGGCGGTGGCCCAGCCCGGTGCAGTCCGGGCAGGCACCGTGCGGGCTATTGAACGAGAACGTACGCGGTTCGATCTCGCCCAGCGAGATGTTGTCGTAGACGCAGGCGAAATGCTCCGAGAACACGCGATCTTCGGCATCGTCGCCGCCAACCGGGCTGATGATGACCGTGCCCGTCCCGAGCTTCAGCGCCTGCTCAACGGAGTCTGCGATGCGGCTGCTGTCCGCTGTGCCGTCCGACTCGCCCTCGGCTGCCGCTTCTGGCACGACCAGTCGGTCTACGACGACCTCAATGGTGTGCTGCTTGTAGCGGTCCAGCTTGATCTCGTCGTCAACGTCGCGGACCTCGCCGTTGACGCGCACGCGCACGAAGCCGGCCTTCCGCACGTCGTCAAAGACCTGGGTGTATTCGCCCTTGCGGCCCTTGACCAGCGGCGCCAGGATCATGATGCGCGACCCGCCCGGCATCGCCAGCACGGCGTCGGTAATCTGCTCGGCAGACTGCTGCTGAATCGGACGGCCGCACTTAGGGCAGTGGGGGCGGCCAATGCGCGCGTACAGGAGCCGCAGATAGTCGTAGATTTCGGTGACGGTGCCGACGGTCGAGCGCGGGTTGTGGCTTGCGCCCTTCTGGTCAATGGAGATCGCCGGCGACAGCCCGCCGATGAAGTCCACGTCGGGCTTGTCCATCTGCCCTAAGAACTGCCGGGCGTACGACGACAGCGATTCGACGTAGCGGCGCTGTCCCTCCGCGTAGATCGTGTCAAAGGCGAGCGACGACTTTCCGGATCCGGACAAGCCGGTGATAACCACCAGCTTGTCGCGTGGGATCGTGACGTCAATATTCTTGAGGTTGTGTTGGCGTGCGCCCTTGACGACAATCTGATCGAGCGGCATACAGCTCCTAACGTGCGCGCGACGCGGGACTAGCGCCGGCCTTTGGATCGCCCAGGGCGCAAGGACTTCGGCCGATCACTCGGCTGCCGGTCGGCGGGCTTGTAGATCTCCTCGTCGGGTGACCGCTGCTTGATGCTTGACGGACGGTGCGGTGTGGCCGCGCGCGACATCCAGGCCTCGGGGACTAGCGGATTCTCGGCCACTAGCATCTTCTTCAGTTGCACAACTTGATCCCGGATGCTGGCCGCTTCCTCGAACTTGAGGCTCTTGGCCGCCTGCCGCATCTGCACCTCAAGATCCTGAATCAGCCGGGCGACCTCTTCCTTCGGCATCGTCGGCGCGCCGTCCGTGCTGTACTCCGCCGCCTGCTCGGCGACCGCCCGAACCCGATTCGAAATGTCGCGGATCGCCTTTTGAATGCCGCGCGGCTCGATGCCATGTTCAGTGTTATAGGCAAGCTGGATGGCACGACGACGGTATGTCTCGTCGATGGCCCGCTGCATCGAGCCGGTCATCGTGTCGGCGTACATGATGACCTGGCCGTCCACGTGCCGCGCCGCCCGCCCGATGGTCTGGATCAGCGCACTCTCAGAGCGCAGGTACCCTTCCTTGTCGGCGTCGAGGATGGCCACCAGCGATACTTCGGGCAGGTCCAGACCCTCCCGCAGCAGGTTGATACCGACCACCACATCGTACACACCGAGCCGCAAGTCGCGCAGGATGTCGATGCGCTCGAACGTGTCAATCTCCGAGTGCAGGTACTGGACTTTAATGCCCATCTCGCGGAGGTAGTCCGTCAGGTCTTCCGACATCCGCTTGGTCAGCGTCGTCACAAGCGCCCGCTCTTGCCGCGCCACCCGCCGCCCCAACTGGTCGATCAGGTCGTCAATCTGCCCCTTCGTCGGCTTAACCTCGATGCTCGGGTCGATGAGTCCGGTCGGCCGAATCACCTGCTCGACCACCTGCTCGGCGTGCTCTTTCTCGTATGGCCCAGGCGTGGCCGACACGAAGACCGACTGATAGATGCGCTCCTCGAACTCGGTGAACGTCAACGGGCGGTTGTCCATCGCCGAGGGCAGCCGGAAGCCGTGCTCTACCAGCACGTCCTTGCGCGCCTTGTCGCTGAAGTACATGCCGCGCACCTGCGGCACCGACATGTGCGACTCATCGATCAGCAGCAGGAAATCGTCTGGGAAGTAGTCCAGGAGCGTCCACGGACGGCTGCCGGGTGCCCGCCGCGACATATGCCGCGAGTAGTTTTCTACGCCAGAGCACACGCCGGTTTCGCGCAACATCTCCAGGTCGAAGTTTGTGCGCTGGCGCAGGCGGGCGGCCTCCAGGATCTTGTCTTGCCGCTCCAGGAGGGCAACCTGCTCTTCCATCTCGACTTCGATATCTACCAGCGCTTCCAGCAACTTCTCGCGCGAAGTCACAAAGTAGCGGGCCGGGAAGATCTCGACGGCGGTGCGCTCGACCAGAAGGGTGCCCGTCAGCGGGTCCACCTCGGTGATCCGCTCGATCTCGTCGCCCCAGAACTCGATGCGAATCGCGATCTCCAGGCCGGCCGGGTGGACTTCCAGCGTGTCGCCGCGCACCCGGAACGTGCCGCGCTTGAAATCGTAGTCGTTCCGCTCGTAGTAAATGTCGGTCAGATGGCGAAGCACCTTGTCGCGCTTCCGCAGCTCGCCCTTCTGAAGCTTCAGGACGGCCTGCCCATAGTCCTCCGGCGCGCCCAAACCGTAGATGCAGGACACGGACGCGACCACCAGTGTGTCGCGTCGGGTCAGGATCGACTGCATCGCGGAGTGGCGCAGGCGGTCGATGTCCTCGTTCGTGATGGACTCCTTCTCGATATACGTGTCAGTCCGGGCGACGTACGCCTCGGGCTGGTAGTAGTCGTAGTAGGAGACGAAGTACTCGACCGCGTTCTCAGGAAACAACTCCTGGAACTCGGCGCTCAACTGGGCCGCGAGCGTCTTGTTCGGGGCCAGGACCAGCGTCGGCATCTGGACCTGTTCCACCAGCCAGGCCATCGTGGCGGTCTTGCCGCTGCCGGTGACGCCTAGCAGCGTCTGGAACCGTTGGCTGGCGCGCACGCCCTCCGCCAACTGGCGAATGGCCTCGGGCTGGTCGCCCATCGGAGTGAAGTCTGAGACGACGCGGAAATCTGGCATGACTGGTTAAGGATACCAGCGTTGCCGGGTTCATTGCAGAACAAATGAGCGGATTTCCGCAGGCTCTCGCGGCGAGCAGCACGGCAAACGAGTGTTGTGGATCAGCAGATTGAGCGGCGACGACGACGGTGGCATCGGGCGCACCTCAGACGGCGGTCGCGCCCGGCAAGGTAGCTGACGTAGCAGGCGTCACGAGCGTTGCGTCGTGTGGGTGCGGCTCGGAACATTGCAGGGCCAGCACGATGGGTCGTGGACTGAACTCCAAGACGCGCGACGGGATGCACAGATGCTTGGGCCGGACGTGCGTCACGTGCCCCGAAACGCCGGCTTCCGCTTCTCCAGGAACGCCCGCATGCCTTCGGCCAGATCGGCGCTGCGATTGACGCGCTGAATCTCGGCGGCGATGCTGGCCGCTGCATCCTCGGGTGCGGCCGGGCCACCCATCGCCCTGACGATGCGCTTCGTGCCCTGGACTGACAGCGGAGCGTTGGCCGCGATCTCGTCGGCCAGCGCGTAGGTATACGCCTCTAGCTCGTCGTCGGGGATGACTTCGTCCACAAGACCAATTTGCAGGGCCCGCGCAGCGTCGATGATCCGCCCCGAGAAGAACAGCCACTTTGTACGGGCCGGACCGATCAGATCGACGAACGGGCGCAATTCGGTGGCGCTGTAGACCAGCCCTAGTTTTGCGGGCGGCATCCCGAAGCGCGACGAAGCGCTGACGATGCGGACATCGCAGCCGGCCGCCAGGGTGCAACCGCCACCGATCGCGAACCCGCCGACCATCGCAATGATCGGCAAAGGATGGTCAACGATGGCGGCCAGGGCAACCTCGAACGGATCGTCTGGCGTCGAAAGCACGATGCCGCCGTCCACCAACTCGCGCAGTGCCCCGATGTCGTACCCTGACGAGAAGGCGCGCGCACCGGCTCCGCGCAGAATCACCACGCGGGCGGCGGAGTCAGCAGCGATCTCGTGCATGATGGCCGCCAGTCGCAGCCACTCGGCGGGCGGCAACGAGTTCCGCTGGTCCGGCCGGTTGATGGTGATGGTGCGGATCGAGCCGCGCGCTTCGAGAAGCAGGGCGTCACTGTCACTCATGGCGAGCGGGATGCTACCGCACCGGTGCGGATCAGGCCAGCCGCCCACGCATCGCACCGAGAATCCCCTCCAGCATTGGCCTGGAACTCGCGGCGGACCTTGTTCGTCATCACTGATGCAGATCACGCTACGGACGTGACAGGCAGCGCTCACGTTGCCTGAGATGGCTGGGGGACAGCATGGCTGGTCGGATCGTTGCGGTCCTGGTGTTGAGCGCGCTGTTGCTGAGTAGCGCCTGTGCGTCGTCGTCGCCGGCCTCCACGGCTGACCGGGGCCGCACGTCGGAGTCGGCTGCTGCGCCGAAGGCCGCCGCGCCCCCACCTGCACCTGCATCAGCACCGGCACCGGCCCAGTCGGCCGCGCGGTCCGCACCGGTCGGTGCCGGCATCGCTGCGCCGGCCGCCGATCAGGCCCAGCAGAATCTGCCGTCCGTTGACCGCATGATTATCCGCACGGTGACGATGACGATTGCCGTCAACAACGTGCAGGAGGCGTTCCGACAGGTCGAGACCCTGGCGTCCGAGCAGCAGGGCTTCCTGTCCCAGTCGCAGATCCGCCAGGACGGCGACCGACTCACCGCCACGATGACCCTGCGGGTGCCGTCGAACGATGCCACGTTCCGAGCGACGCTTGAGCGCCTGCGCGGCATTGCTGAGCGTGTCGTTGATGAGCAGTCGCAGGCGCAGGACGTGACCGAGGAATACGTGGACCTGGACGCCCGGATGCGGACGCTGAAGGCGTCGGAGGAGAGCCTGCTGGCCCTGCTCGGCAAGGCACAGAAGGTTGAGGACATCCTCCAGATTCAGCGCGAGTTGACGAACGTTCGCAGTCAGGTCGAGCAAATCCAGGGCCGCAAGCAGGTGCTCGAGCGGCGCGCTGACCTCGCCACCATCACCCTGACGATCCGTGAGGCCGGCTCGTTCACGCGGGCTGGCTGGACGCCCGGCGGCACGTTCGAGGAGGCGGTGCGCGCCCTCAGCTCGGCGCTGCGTGGCCTGACCTCGTTCGCCATCTGGCTGGTGGTGTTCTCACCGATCTGGGGCGGCGCGCTGGTACTCGGCTACTTTGTCCTGAAGGTGCTTATCCGAGTGCTGCGTCGCCTGTTCCGCGCCCCGACGCCTCGGGCGGGCCGCACGGCCCCCACCGAGCTGCCCACAACGCCGAGTACCCCGGCAGGCCCGACCACCGGCCCGACCGCGACCGCCGCGCCCCCCGCCTGACGAAGGCATGTCTGGGACGGTGATGCTTTCGCCCCAGAAGCCCCCTATCCGACACCTGGCACACGACACGTAACGCCGCACACCGAACTGCCGGCACGCGCCCTGCGAGGCGAAGCACCTGATGAGCCATTCCACGAATCCGCGATTACCCGCCAGGCCTGACGATGACGAGTTGGCGATGGACCCACCGGCGTCGCAGCACTGGCGCGTGGCACGCGACGTTGACGCCACAGCCAGACCGCGCGAGGTGGTCGTCGCGCCTGCCCAGGCCGTCCCAGTGCCAACGCGCTCTGGCGGCGCTGTCGCCAGCCTGAATCGCGGCCTCGGGCTGCTGATCCGCCTGACACTGCTCCTGATCCTGCTGGCAGCGCTTTGGGGTTCGGTCACGCTGATCAATGTCGGCGTTCGAGCACCGGCCGCCCTCGGGGAGCAGTTCAACGGGGCCATTGAGCGTGGCGCGGGCCTCGTCGGGGCGGCCGGCCAGCGCATCGCAGATACGTTCGACCCGGCCCACCCGCCCCGGCAGGCAATCACTCTGGATGCCGAGATCGACGAACTGTTGCGAATTGGCACTGGTGCGGCGCTCAATGGTTCGTCCACGCGCTCCATCACGCTGGCGTCTGTCCAGCGACAAGCGACCCCGACCGGCCCCGACAGCGCCGTCTATGCCGTCCTGCACAGCGAGCTTCGCGAGCCGAAAGAAACGAAGGTGCTCGGCGTCACCGTCCGTTCGACGCGCGACGCGCAGGACCACTATCTGTACAAGGGCGAGACGATTCGGATCGGGCAGCGGCTGTACAAGGTGAACTGGGTATCCGTAGAACGGCAGCAGTTGGCCTTGGTGGTCTACCGCGAGCAGGACCGCGTGACGGCCCCGCTCAAGTTCGAGATCAACTGACGCTGATTGACCACGCATCCGAACAGCAAGAGGGGGCGCGCCTTTCGGCGCGCCTCCTCTTCGGTTATTTCTGAGAGTCCCGACGAGTCAGGTGCTACACGACGCGCCGATACTGCCCGTCAATGGTTCTGTCCTGATCGCGTCCCTCACGTCGCGGGGCACTGAACTCGGGGGTGGGGCGGCCGTCAAGTGCGTCCTCATGCTCGCTCACCAGCCAGCGCGGACACGAACGCAGGAACAGGTTCAAGCCAGCGAGCAAGACCATCAAATCGTCGGCTTGCCCGATCACCGGCAGCCAGTCGGGCACCACGTCGAGCGGCGACACAAGGTATAGCACCGTCGCGCCGAAAATGAACTTTGCGGCCATCGGCACACGGGAATCGCGCAGCAGGCGGAGCGCCAAACGGCCGGTGCGCCACATCTGCGGCAGAATCTTGAATCGATCAAACATCTGGGCCTCCACCCGTCACTCTTCACTGAAAGCCAGCGCAGAGGTCGTGCCAGCCCCGAACGCGCTTGCCCGGCTGAACGGCTGGCACAAGTACAGACGCCGGAACTCGCCTAATGGTTCCCATGGTGCGCGACGCCAAACTCGACAGACTCGGTGCCCTCAGCGAGGCGGGGCCGCAAGCGCGCCTGCAACGACGTGACACCCAGCACCACCAGGAACAGCGTCGTGCTGACCAGCACGATGGCACCGCCAGACGCCACATTGCCGTAGAACGACAGGTACAGGCCCGCCACGGACGCCAAGGCCGAGAGCAGCGCACCTAGCAGCATGATGTGGTGAAAGCGCCGGGTCAGCAGCGACGCGGTGGCAGCCGGCGTTACCAGCATCGCCACGACCAGCACAATGCCCACCGCGCGCATCGCCACCACGACCGTCACGCCGATCATCGCAAGCAGCAGGTACTGAAGGAAACCGACCGGCAGGCCGCTCGCTTCGGCCATGGCCGGGTCAAACGCGACGAAGAATAGTTCCTTGTAGAGCAGCGCGATGACCAGCAACACCAGCCCGCCGGCCGCCGAGATCAGCAGCAAATCATCAACGCCGACGCCGAGGACGTTCCCGAACAGGTAGGCGAAGAGGTCAACGGTGTAGTTCTGCACCCGGCTGATGACCACGATGCCGAGCGAAAAGGCGAACGCGAACAGCACGCCAATCGCGGTGTCTGAGCTGATGCGGGCCGTGCGGCTCAGGAACGTGATTAGCAGCGACGTGGCGACCGCCGCAATCGCCGCTCCGACGTAGATGCTCTGCCCGGTGACGAACGCAATCGCGACGCCAGCGAACGATGCATGCGCCAAGGCGTCCCCAACGAACGACAGCCCCTTCCAAACGACGAACGCCCCGACCACCGCGCACAACACCCCGACGATCAGCGTGGCGGCGAGCGCCCGCTGCATGAACGGGAACAGAAACGGGTCGATCAGGAGGTGCCAGAGGTCAAGCATCGCCGACCCCGGCCTCGTCGGCGTGGCTGCCGACGTCGATGGCGAAGTGCCGACCCCCAACCTGCACCAGGGCCATCCGGGGGCCGTAGACGCCACGCAGCGTGCTCTCGTTGAACACGTCGGAAGGCCTGCCCGCTGCCACAATCGTTCGGTTGACGAACGCGACGTGATCGAACTCTTCGGCCACGCTCGACAGGTTGTGCGTGGTGAAGAGCGCCGTCACGCCCCGGTCCACCAGCCCGCGCAAGAGGTGGTAGATGTCACGCTCGGTCAGCGCATCCACACCGGCCAGCGGCTCGTCAAGCAACAGCACCTCCGGCTCCTGTGCCAGCGCCCGCGCGAAGAAGACGCGCTGCTGCTGGCCGCCGGACAGCTCCCCGACCTGCCGATTGCGACGGTCCGCCATGCCGACCTGCTCCAGCGCCTCGCGGACGGCCATGTGGTCGGCGGCACCTGGCCGGCGGAGCCAGCCAAGTCGGCGGTACCGGCCCATCATCACGACTTCGCTGACGGTGGCCGGAAAGCTCCAGTCGCCGGACCCGGTCTGCGGCACGTAGCCGACCCGGCCGCGCGCCGCCGCCGGACTCAGTCCGAGTACCTGCACGGTGCCTTGCCACGGCCGGAGTAGCCCCAGCAGCAGCTTGAGCAGCGTGGACTTCCCGCCGCCGTTCGGCCCGACAATCGCCATCATCGAGCCGCGCGGCACGATCAGGTTCACGTCGTCCAGGGCAACCTGCGTGCGGTAGCCAGCGCGCACACTCGTAAGCTCCACGGCTGGCGGGCTGGCGGCAGCGCGCGGTTTGTCGCCCTCAGTCTGCGTTGACGCTGCAGTCACGGGCGAGCGACTCGCAGCCCAGGAGACACCGTCTCAATCAGCTTGCATGAAGCATCGGCGCAAGTGGTCCCCGCCATCATCCTCGGGCTACGCCTTCACCGCAGGTTCGGCCGCAGCCCGCGCGCGGCAGGCCGTGCAGCGTCCGATCAGTTCCAGGTGATGGGTGAGCAGATCAAAACCGGCTTCGACAGCCATCTTCCGAATCTGCCCCTCGATGCCGGCCGCCTCGATTGAGATTACCGTGCCGCACTCAACGCACATCAGGTGGTGGTGGTGCTTCGTGTCACAGACCGTGTAGCGGTGGCAGCCGTCACCGGTGTGAATGCGGTTCAGGACGCCTAGCTCAGCCAGCAAATCGAGCGTCCGGAACACCGTGGCTCGGCCGATGCCGCTGTGGCGCACCCGCACATCATCCCACACTTCTTGCGCGCTAAAGTGATCCTGGCGCGGTGCCACCATCTTGATGATGGCTTGGCGGGGCGTGGTCAAACGGTGCCCTTCCCTGGTCAATTGCCCGATAATCTGTACTGCATCTGCCACGACGAAGGGCTCCTCACGAACGACCGCTGCGTGCAAATCTTACCGAGGATTGTCCCTCACGGCGCGGCGGGCCGTCAACATTGCATGACGGGTACTCTCGACCGATGACTGACTCACAGCTTCGCTCACGCTGCATCCCGGTCAGATGGGGCCGGGGGTACGAGGATTGAGAGGAACTTCGATGCGTAGCTTCTTGATCGCGTGGGTGGTGGCTTTCGCGATGGTGGCGATCCTGGCGGTTAGCGTAAGCTGGTACGTCGGCACGTCGCCAGCGCCGACGCAGGTCGCCCGGCGTCAGTCGACCAGCTTCGAGCCTGACTCGTCCACAGCGCCGGCCTTCCCGGAAGCCGATGCCGTTGAGCTGGTCGCCCTGCGCCTCCCGGCCGATGCCAGCGGCGATCGTGACCGCCAGTCCCTCCAGAACAGCACGACTGTGACGGTACATTCGCCGCAGCACTGGCGCGTCTGCTTCGACGGCGCGTGCTGGGTGGCGCACGGTGCCGGCCGCTACGCCGAGCCAGAGAATGACGCCGCTCGTCAGCGTGAAGGCGCCGCCCGGTCGGCACCGTGACGGCGGTGTCCACACCCGAAAGCCAGGCGACGCATTGCAGCGGCCTCGTGCCGTTGGTGGCACTCGGTGTCATCAGCGCCGCCATCTACGGCGCGGCGTTCACGCTGTCGTGGCCCCTCGCGGAGTACGTCGCGCAGCCACAGGCCGACTACGCCTGGTTCGGGCGCTACACCACGGCCAGCCAGCTTTCGTACCTGGGGGCGTTCCTGGCGCTCTTCCTGCTGCAGTACGCCGCCTATCGACTGGTGCGTGCCAAGCCAGGCGGCATCTCGCTTGATGTGATCGTGGCGGGGCAGATCGGGTTCGGACTGCTCAATCTCTGGATCTACCCGGTCGCCGCACTGGACCTGTACGACTACCTGCTGTACGGTCGCATCGTCCTGGTGCATGGCGGCAACCCGTTCTTCCAGCCGCCCTCCGCGTTCGTTGATCCGCTGGTGGCCTACTCGCCGTGGCCCAACGAGCGGTCCGTGTACGGGCCAGTCTGGCAACTGCTCAGCCTGCTGCCGACCGCCGCCGCCGGGGACAACCTGCTACGCGGCATCCTGGCCTTCAAACTGGTGGGTCTGGCGGCGTTCGTTGGTTGCACAGCGGTGATCTGGAGGCTCCTTCTGCGGCTCGCACCGGCCTACGCGGCGGCTGGCACGTTGCTCTTCGCCTGGAACCCGCTCCTCCAGTTCGAACTGGTCGGCAACGGCCACAACGACGTGATGATGGTGCTGTTCGTGCTGCTGGCCGTCTGGGCGCTGGTGGCCGACCGGCGACTGCTGGTGTTCCCGCTGCTGGCGCTGGCCGTCCTGACCAAGTTGCTGGCGGTGGCGCTCGGCCCGGTCATGCTGTACGGGCTACTGCGTGGCAGCCGTCCGCTGCGCGACAAGCTGATAACGGTCGGCGGCGGCGGCCTGATGTCGCTCGGGCTGGCCGTAGCGCTCTATGCGCCGTTCTGGGCCGGCCTGGACACCCTCTACTTTCTGTCGCGCGGCAACTGGTTCACCGCGTCGATCCCGACGATGCTTCGCGAGTTTCTGCGGCAGTGGCTGGCTTACGAAGACGCCGGCCGGTTCGCGGCGACGCTCGTGGCGCTCGGCTACGCGCTGTTCACGGCGTTCCGGCTCTGGCTGCTCTGGCGCGAGGAGCGGCGGCCCGACGCCAAGCCGTCAGACTGGCAGCCGTGGCTCGGCGCGGCCTATGACCTGACGTATGTCTACCTGACGTTCGCCACGCTCTGGTGGCAGCCCTGGTACCTCGTCTGGCTGGTGGCGCTCGCCGCGCTGCTGCCGAACCGCGTGGTGCACGAACGAGTGCTGCTCTTCTGCTACGGCGCGACGCTGAATTATCTGGTGTTCAAGTACGTTTGGCCGACGTTCCAGCCGATGACGTACACCACGATCATGGGTCTGTCGGTCGTCATGATTTTTGGGCTGCCGCTGCTGCACCTCGCGCTGACGATCGAGTGGCCGCGCGGGCTGCGCCGGGTGCCACCGGCCGCCGCCGAGCCGTCCGCAGCCACCTGACGCGCGACTGCCGAGCCGGCCACCTGATGGCCTGGACGGACGGAGCGGGCCGTCAGCCGAGATGCTGACCGCTTGCCCGACTCTCGCCGACGATGCCCGCTTGCGGCTGTGCCTCGGCTGGCGCGCGCAGGTAGACGCCGCGCTGCCCGTTCCGTCGGATCGTCCAGAGGTCGGCCAGCATCTGCGCCGAGTCCTTCACGAGTTGCACGCTGCTCTGCTCGCCCAGGTACAGGAAGTAGACCGGCAGTTCGCTGATGCGGTAGCCAAGCTGCCGCGCGATGAACAGCGCCTCAACGTCAAACGCGAAGTCGTACAGCGTGGTACGGGCGTAGATGTTCCGTGCGGCG
>JBBQBU010000047.1:0-18664 GCA_038318015.1 Chloroflexota bacterium
GAAAGGCACATTCCCATGGACGGGTACGAGACCCACGGCATGCTCGAATCCGCGCGGAACCGCGTTTCCCGCCGCCTGTTCTTGCGCGTCGGTATGGCGACGCTTGCGGCGGTGCCGCTGGCGACCGCGTGTGCGCCACAAGCACCGACGCCGGCCGCAACCCAGGCTCCGGCGAAGCCCGCCGAAGCCGCAAAGCCCGCAGAGGCGGCCAAACCCGCCGAGGCTGCGAAGCCAGCCGCACCGGCCCCCGCAGCCCCGGCAGCAACCACCGCCCCGGCTGCTGTGGCCCCGGCAGCCAAACCGGCCGAAGCGGCGAAGCCGGCCGCCGGCGCGCCCGCCTCGAAGCTCGGGGCCAATCTGATCGGCAAACTGGAAGGTCCGAGTCTGGTGCTGGACGCGGCCCAGTTCCCGAAGTCGTTCAAGGAAGCCCCGATGCTGGCCGAACTGGTCAAGGCCGGCAAGTTGCCCCCCGTCGAGCAGCGCATCAGCCAGGATCCGCTGGTCGTGAAGCCGCTGCAGGGTATCGGCAAGTACGGCGGCACCTGGCGGCGCGGCTTTACCGGCCCCGGCGACACGTCGAATGCCCATCGCGCAGCCCAGAACGATAAGCTACTGTACTTTGACTACACCGGCACCAAGTTGGTCCCGAATATCGCCAAAGGCTGGGAAGTCAGCGCCGACGGGAAAGTCACGACGCTGACGCTCCGACGCGGCCATAAGTGGTCAGACGGTAACCCGTTCACCGCCGACGACTTCATGTTCTGGTACGAGGACATGTATCAGGACAAGGCTCTCGTCGGGACGCCGCTCGCTTCAATGATGATCAATGGTAAGCCGGTCAAGATGGAGAAGGGCGACGAAGTCACGGTCAGGTTCGTGTCGCCCGAAGCGTACTACGCGTTGCCGAATGTGCTGGCCGCCGTCCTGAACCTGGGCCACCATGCCCGCTTCGGCCGCGATGCCTGGGGCAGTTACGCGCCGGCCCACTATCTCAAGCAGTTCCTGCCGAAATACGCGGGTCAGGATGTCGTCGATAAGATGGCAGTCGAGCAGAAGTTCGACAACTGGGCCACCATGTTCAGGCTCAAGAATGACTCGAACCGCAACATTGATCTCCCCACGTTGGCACCGTGGAAGGTCGTTACCCCCATCACGACGCCAAGCCTGGTGCTGGAGCGCAACCCGTACAGCATCTGGGTGGACACCGAGGGCAACCAGTTACCGTACATCGACAAGGTGCAGATGTCACTGGCCGAAAACCTGGAAGTGTTGAACCTGCGGGCCATCGCCGGCGAGTACGACGAGCAGGCCCGCCACATCGACATCAGCAAGTTGCCGGTACTGCTCGAAAATCAGCAGAAGGGCAACTACACCATCCGGCTGGATCCCTCGGCGCAGGGCGCAGATGTCGGCCTCTTCTGCAATCAGAGCTTCGACAAAGACCCAGAGATTGCGAAGTGGCTCAACACCCGCGAGTTCCGCATCGCGTTGTCAAACGGCTTCGACCGCTCGCAGATCAATGAGACGTTTGTACTAGGGCTGGGCCAGATCGGCTCGGCGGCCCCCGGCGAGGACACACTGTTCTTCCCCGGGCCGGAGTTCCGCACGCTGCACTCAGAGTTCGACCAGAAGAAGGCGAACGAACTGCTCGACAAGATTGGGCTGACCAAGAAGGATGCCGAGGGCTTCCGCGTCCGCACCGACAACGGCCAGCGCCTCCGCATCGAGCTGACGACGTACATCGGCTTCCTGGCGTTCACCCGCATGGCCGAGATGATCTCGCAGCAGTGGAAGGCGATCGGCATTCAGGGCGACGTGTTGGAGCAGGAGCGCAGCCTGTCGGTGCGGCGGGTCCAGGGCAACGAGCATCAGATCTACTTCGATACGCAGTGGGGCGCTGACAACGTGTTCGGCCACACGCCGTTGTTCTTCCCGTATGACCGCGGCAGCCCGACTGGGCCGCTGCACGGCATCTGGTTCTCCAGCGCCGGGGCACAGGGCAAGGAGCCCGGCCCACGCATGAAGGAGTTGATGGACAAGTACCGCAAGGCGTTCGGCGTGCCGGACGAGGAGCGGATCAAGCTCGGGAAGGAAGCCTTAGGCATCTCGCTCGACGAGTTGTGGATCATCCCGGTGGTTTCGAACTCACCGGCCTCGCAGGGCGTTCGGGTGGTCAAGAACAACGTTGGCAACGTGCCCGAGCGGATGTGGAACAGCGCCGTGAGCGACAACCCAATGATCGCGCACCCAGAGACGTACTACTTCAAGTAGGCTTACGTATCTGGCGTCGTTTGAGGACTGGCAGACGAGGAGGTGGCGGACGGGCCAATGGCGCGTCGTTGCCCACTCGCCTGCTGCCTCGGGCCATGCGTCACCTTGTTACGGCGTGCTCGTGTGCGGCATCCTTCCGCCCGGGAGCGGTAACTGATGGACAAGGTCATTCTGGCGTACTCCGGCGGCCTCGACACCTCGGTCGCCATCAAGTGGCTGCACGAGACGTACAACCTCGAGGTGATCTGCGTCACGGTCGATGTCGGCCATGAGAAGGACTTTCAGTCGATCCAGGAGAAGGCGCTCAGGACGGGCGCGACGAAGGCGTACGTCCACGACGCGAAGGATGACTTCGTCAAGTACTTCGTGTTCCCAAGCTTGCAGGCCGGGACGATCTACGAGGGCCAGTATCCGCTGGCAACCGCCCTCGCGCGCCCGCTGATTGCCAAGATCATGGTGGACTACGCGTTTCGCGAAGGCGCGACCTGGGTGGCCCACGGCTGCACCGGCAAGGGCAACGATCAAGTCCGCTTCGACGTGTCGTTCAATGCCCTGGCCCCCGACCTGAAGATCGTTGCGCCCGTCCGCGAATGGCGCTGGACCCGCGACGATGAGATTCGGTACGCCGAAGAGCATGGCATTCCTGTCTCGGCCACGATCGCGAGTCCGTACAGCACTGACGTGAACCTCTGGGGCCGCAGCGTCGAAGCGGGCATCCTTGAAGACCCGTGGGCCGAGCCGCCGGAAGATGCGTATGCCTGGACGGTCAGCCCGCAGCACACGCCGGACCAGCCGTCCTACGTCGAGATCGAGTTTCAGCGCGGCGTCCCCATCGCCATCGACGGCGAGGTCAAAGACGGCGTGACGCTGATCGGGATCTTGAATGACCTGGCAGGATCGCACGGTGTCGGGCGCATCGACCATGTAGAGAACCGGTACGTCGGCATCAAGTCGCGCGAGGTCTACGAGTGCCCGGCTGGTGTCGTGCTGCACGCGGCCCACGCTGCACTGGAGACAATGACCCTGACCCGCGACCAGATGCGCTTCAAGCAGACCGTGTCGCAGGAGCTGTCGAACCTGATTTACAACGGCTTCTGGTTCTCGGCCCACACTCAGGACTTGATGTCGTACGTGGCGTCAACCCAGCGGTTCGCCACTGGCACCATCCGCGTCAAGCTGTTCAAGGGTCAGTGCCAGGTAGTCGGCCGCAAGGCTGAGGCGTCGCTGTACAACGAGGCGCTCGCGACCTACGGCAAGGGTGACTTGTTTGACCACGCGGCCTCCGTCGGCTTCATCAAGATCGCCGGCATGGCGATGTCGAATCAGGCCCGGTCACAACTCCTCCTCGGCACTGGATCGGTTGATGTGATGATGCGACTGGCCGCCGGTCAGCCCGCCGACGCGGACGAATCCGAGTAGGGGATGCAGACGCTCGATGGCTGAATCGCTCAACGGCAAGACTCTCTATGCGAGCCGCTTTACCAAAGATCAAGCGGCCAGCGTCAAGGCGTTCAATGACTCGCTGCCTGTGGATCGTCGGATGTACGCCGACGACATCATTGGTAGCATCGCGCACGCCCGGATGCTCGGAAAGCAGGGCATCATCCCGCTGGCGGACGCGCAGGCCATCGTTGACGGCCTTGTGCGCCTGCACACGGAACTTGCCGCTGAGGGCGGGCCGGCCGTCGATGCGTCTGACGAGGACATCCATAGCTACGTCGAGCGCCGCCTGAGCGAGGCCGTCGGGCCTGCGGCCGGACGGCTGCATACGGCCCGATCCCGCAACGATCAGGTGGCGACGGACACCAGGATGTGGAGTCGGCGTGCCGTGCTGGACGGCCTCGGGTCGGCGCTTGATCTGGTCGCTGCGCTGCTTGACCGCGCCGAACACGACAAGGGACTGATCCTGCCGGGCTACACGCATCTCCAGCGCGGCCAGCCGGTCCTGCTCAGTCACCACTGGCTCGCCTACGTCGAAATGGTGATGCGCGATGTCGGCCGCCTCGAAGACTGCTACGCCCGACTCGACGTGCTGCCGCTTGGGGCCGGCGCGCTGGCCGGCTCGCCGTACCCGCTCGACCGTGACTACACGGCGTCGTTGCTCGGATTCAGCAGGGTGTCGATGAACAGTATGGACGCCGTGGCCGACCGCGACTTCATCGTGGAACACCTGGCAGCCGTGGCGCTGCTGGCGATCCACCTGTCCCGACTGGCCGAAGAGTTGATCCTGTGGAGCAGCGCTGAGTTCGGCTTCATCGAGATGGACGACGCCTACGCCACGGGCAGCAGCATCATGCCGCAGAAGAAGAACTCCGACGTAGCCGAACTGGTGCGCGGCAAGGCCGGGCGCGCGGTCGGCACGCTGGTGGCGATGCTGGTGACGCTCAAGGGCCTGCCGCTGACCTACAACAAGGACATGCAGGAGGACAAGGAAGCCTATTTCAGGGCGTTCGACGACTCGCAGGCGTGCCTGCAACTGTCAGCCGAGATGATCGCCACCCTGAAGGTGCGGCCAGCGGGCCTGCGGGCTGCCGTTTCTGATCCGCTGCTGCTGGCGACGGACCTGGCCGACCATCTGACGCGTTCGGGGCTGCCGTTCCGCGAGGCCCACGGCATTGTCGGGGCCATCATACGGGACCACGGGGCCGGATTCGCGAAGCTGCCGGCGGCCGAGCTTGCGTCGTACCATCCGCATCTGGCTGAGATCGCGTCAAGCTTGACGCCGCGCGCCTCGGTGCAGTCGCGAGATGTGGTTGGCGGCACGGCCCCTCGGCAGGTGGCGGCAGCATTGCGACGCTCACGCCGTGACCATGCCCAGGCCAGCGCCCGCCTGGAGAAGCACCGGGGGTCTCTCCCGAACTTCGTGACGCTGGCCGCGCTGCCCTGGTAGCTGCTGCCTGATTCGCCCCCGAAACAGGAAGCCCGGCCGCCGTGAGCATGGGGGGCAGGACTTGTTCAGGTCGGCGCTTGCTGAGGGCTGTGGCATCGAAGGGGATCGCGTCTCAGTTGCCAGCCAGCGCGAGGCGCGGCGCGAGCGACTGCCAGATGGCCTGCGCGATGGCCTCATGACCGTCGCCATTCGGGTGGATGTCCGTGCAGGCGAGGCGTACCGTGCTGGGTGTGAACCAGCCGACCGGCTCGCGGCCTTCGTGCCCGCTGAACACCGGCGCCAGATCGACCACGACGGCGCGGTCGCCAGCCTCAGCCGCTATATCCGCGATGGTCGTGTTCAGGAACCTCAGTGACAGGTCGGCCAGTCCCGGCGCGCACTGGGAGCCGCGCGGGAACGGGTTGAAGTAGGTCGTCACGGCAACCGTGGCACCAGTCTCCCGCACAACCTGTTGGACAATGGCGCGGAGGTTGCGCTCGAAGGTCGGGACGGCGCTCAGGAGCGACGGCGCGCTACACCGTGTCTGCGGGTTCTCGTCGAGCGCGGCGGCGGCGCATTCGATGCCTGGGATCAGGAAGTCGTTGGCCCCAATCGTCAGCGTGACCAGTTCGGGCTGGAGCTGGCGGAGGTCCGCGAGTTGTCCGGCCAGGACGCCGGCACTCTGCTCGCCGGCCCGCGCCCGATTGTGCAGGCGGATCGGGCGACCGCTGGCATCGGCAAGGTGCTGACCCAGCCGGCGCGGATAGCCGACACCGTCCGGCAGATCGGTGCCAGAGGGCACAGAATCCCCGAGTGCCAGGTACACGAGTTCGGCCGGCGCACCGTGAACGGGAATGGTCGCTGCGGGCGTCACCAGGACGACCAGTGCGAATAAGATCGGCAAGACGAAGCGCATCTGTCGAAGCATCGTCATAAGGAACGGCCGAAGCCTGCGCCGGGTGTACGTTTCTGCGGGAGATTGACGAACGGACAGCGGCTCGCTTCGACGCCCGGGCCGGCCATCGAATACTACGAGTGCAGCGGCTCGGTCGGCAGACTCGAACTGTCGTCGGCGATTGGCGGTGCCTGCTGCTTGCGCCGCTTGACGCTCAGGTAGGTCACGGTGGCCAGCACCAGGCCCATGACGCCGACCATCCCGAGCAGCAGCCACAGTTTGGTCATCGGCGGCGTCAGGTACGGGCCTTCGACAGGCGCGTGCAAGCTCAGCGAGAGCACGCCGAAGATGGCGCAGATCAGGTAGAGCAGCAGCACGGTGTGCAACTGGCTGAACCCAAGCGCATGAATGCGCTGGGGCAGGTGCTCGCCGTCGCCGCCATGGAACGGTGACCGTCGCGCAAGCAGCCGCCGTCCGATCACCCAGGCGGTATCGAGGATCGGTACGCCCAGCACCACGAACGCCGTGCCCACCTTCGCCCCGCCAATGACGCTCATGGTCGCGAGCCAGTACCCGAGCAGCACTGAGCCTGATGTGCCCATGAAGATGCGGGCGGGATGGAAGTTGTGCGGCAGGAAGCCGAGGATCGAGCCGGCCAGGGCCAGCGGCAGCACCGCGATGGTGTGCTGCCCAAACCAGAGACTCCGCACGAAGAGGACGCCCGCGCTCATCGCCGCAATGCCGCCGGCGAGGCCGTCCATCACGTCGATCAGGTTGATGGCGTTGATCATCGCGACGATCCAGAAGACCGTCAGCAGCATGCCCAGCCAGACCGGCAGTTCAAAGGCAGCCCCAAATGGCGAGGCGATGCTGTCGATGCGCAGGCCGAATGCCACTGGAATCGCCGCAATGGCAAACTGCCCACCGAATTGTGCGTACGGTCCGAGTCGCTTACGGTCGTCCACCAGGGCGAGCGGGACGATCAGGACGCTGCCAATGAGGACGCCGACTAGTTTCCAGTCGTCGCCGGGCGCTGCCAGCAGCTCCGTCGGTCGGGCAAACACCGCGAACGCGACGGCCAACCAGAGCGAAACGAGCATGCCGTAGCCGCCATTGCGCGGCACCGACCGTACCTGCACCTCGCCCGCACGCGGCACATCAACCATGCCCAGCGACGTGCCGTGGCGCGCTGCTAGCCCCACAAACGTGTAACTTGCCAGGGCGGCCAGCACAATGACGCCGACGATCCAGGAGACGACCATGCGGACGGTACTGTACCGGTCAGGGCGGGCCGTTGCCAACGCGAAGGCGCGCTACCCGCGTGGGCAAACCCACTGCCGCACACCTACCGGTCGGCGAACTCCAGGAGGTTGTCCCAGGACGTTGCAGTGAGCAGTGCATCAACCATGCTGTCAAGCGTTGGCAGATCGTCCAGGCCAGTTATACGTGCGGCAACAGCGGCGGGCGCGGGGCCGAACCGACGCGTACCGAGACGCAAGACAACCTGTCGGGCCTCATGTACGCGCCCGCTCAGCTCGCCTTCTTCGCGTCCAGCTTCTCGGCCCTCAGCCAGGATCATCTGGTAGGTGCTTGATTCGCGCAACCGTGTCACTCCCCGCAAAAGATAGCGCGGTCACACTTTGCCTGAGGGAATACGGTTCTGGCAGACCCTCCTGATTGATGTTACCATCGCCATGGTCTGGGCGGACGATGGATGTCCCCGGTGAGGAGGCTGTGGCGTGACCTATCACAACGCGACGTGTGGCTGCGCGGACTGCGGGAACTATGGACAGGTTTTCAACCCAGGGGCGATTCACAACCAATCATGCGGCTGTGACGCATGTGGGAACTACGCGCCAAAACCGCCGTTGGGGAGTGAGACGGCGGACACCGGGCGCGGTGTTGCCGAGGATGACTCAAGTCGTTGATCTGAGTGGGCTAGCCACGGTGCTTAGGACTCGTCAGGAGATAACCGTCTCATCAGAGGGCGCTTTCATAAGGAGTCAGACTGCCTCCGGTTGTAACGGTTATTCCCTTGCAGGCCCTTACCTCAGTGTTTCGACCGCCGGTTAGTGAGTGAGGATTGGCCCCCAGTACGGCACGTTATGGTGATTCCGTTCCGGTGCTTCGGCGCAAATAGGTTCGTACGGGGCTAGAACGGACCGAGACGGCGTCGGCGATGTGAAGATGTGCACACCCGGGGGTGGTCTGGCTAGTCGTTCAATGCGGCGTTATCATGACCATGACCGAGTCGTCACGATTCCGGCGCACCTGTACAGTCCGATACCGGAGGTGTCGCATGCCAGACCATTTCGCTCCAGGCGACCTTGAGCGCACAGGCTACCTACACGATCTTGGGGCACGCTCTCGCGAGGATGGCGCTGAACTCACACTGGATGAGTGGCGCGATCTTGAGATCGTTCGACTAGGCGACCTCATCAGTGGCTTGGGCGAGCATCTTAGCTCGGCTTTGTCCATTTCGCGAGCATGTGAGAGCCGTTTCGCCCTAGAGCACCGGGAGGCCCATCTGTGTTGCGCTGGAGTTTTCTCGACGTCATGTTTTCGGCCGACATCCAAAAACTCCGTCGCAAATTCGTGCTCCAGATAGATATCGACCATACCCAGCCCCCACGAACCGCCCCAGATGGACAAAGCCGAGCTTAGGAGGATCGAAGGAAAGCTTGATCGTGTCGTGCCCGATCCTGACAGCGTGCCGTTTTAGCGCAGCCAGGGCGAGCGGCGTAGGTGCTCACCTCATCATCAAATCGTCAGTCGGACGCCAGCGCCGATCAGTCGTACAACTTGTTGATCGGACCATCATAGCCAGACTTTGGCGATGGCCCCCGATCCGAGCCAGCATCAACGTATGCCATAAATCCACCCATGAGCGCACCCAGGCCCAGTGTCAGCGGCCATCGCCAGTCGCCCCCCAGCCATTGAGGCAACCACCGCGACACTCAAGCCCACGATACCGGTGATCTTCAACAGCTCTATGGCCTGGCGTCTCGTTATCACGTCGTTCACATCACCACCTTGATCACTCCCTACAGCGGGGTCACATCGTGGTGGCTTACGATCTGTCATGAAACAACCATCACAGAAACGAGCCTTGCCACTCGTTACGTGTGCACCGCTTTGGTGAGACGCCTGTTTCATGGCAGATCCTTAGCACCGCTTCCCGGCCGCAGTTTATACGACGATCGGCAGCTTGTCGCCGGGTTTCATCTCGGCCTGCCGCTCACGCCACGATCGCCTTTGACACGTCTGGCCACAGAACTTCCGACGGGATAGCCCGACGATGTTCTTCCCACAGGTGCGGCAGTTGGTGTGGTACTGCTTCCGAGCCTGGGCCCGCAGCCTTGCCGACTCCGACAGGAGGCGTGTCCGCTCGTCCTCATTGAGAACCTCTGGTCTGCGACTTCCGTCGCCACTTGTACTATCTGACTGATTCAAACCTAGACCCTCCGAAGTCCGTCTATGAGATACGATAACACGTCGAACAACAGTTCTACAAGCTGAGTGCTGTTGGGCAGGCAGCCCCCGCCGGCTTGACAGAGCGACGGGTGGCTCGCGGCTATTGGAGGGCGCGGGCGGCCGACATCGTGGCAACCTTGAGCGCCGGGCCGTCTCCGTCTGCCGCCAGCATCCGCAAATGGTCGAGGAACTCGCGGATGCCATCCAGGTTGGCCGCCCGCCTCTGATTCACCACAGCTAAGAGGCCGGCGCACGGCCCTGGCTCGAACTTTTCGTGCTCGCTGACCAGTTCTTCGCGCAGCCGCTCGCCGGGTCGGAGGCCGATCACGCGCAGCGGCAGTTCGGGCTGACCGGGTGCCACCAGCGCCTCGACGCGCCGCGCAATGGTGAGGGTGGGCACCTCGTCCGGCACGTCGAGCATCAGCACGTCGCCGGCCTTTCCGACCACGGCCGCCTGCACGATCAGCCAGACGGCCTCAGGCATGCTGATCCAGTAGCGCGTCATCGCCGCGTCGGTTATGGTCAGTGCCTGGCCGGCCGCCACCTGCGCGGCGAACGTCTCAATGGCCGACCCGTGCGTGCCCAAGATATTGACGTAACGTATCGACGCGAACGGCCGCCCAAGGTCCAGCGCCACGCGCCCGACGAGCGTCTCGGACAGTCGCTTCGTCGCGCCGTAGTGGCTGGGTGGATGCACCGCCTTGTCGCTGGACGGGTAGACGAGTCGCTGCACGTCGCGCTCGGCCGCCAATTTCAGGATCTGCTCGGTCGCCAGGACGTTGACTGCGAAGGTCTCTTCCGGGAACTCCTCGCCGAACGGCACGTGTTTGTACGCGGCCATGTGGAACACGACATCCGGACGGGCGTCGTCGAAGACGCGCTGCAAGCGGGTCATGTCGCGGATGTCGGCCAGAGCCAGGCTCCAGTGCGGCGCGCCAACGCGATCACGGGTCAGATCGTCGAGGCGTCGGCGCAACGCGAACAGGGCGTGGTCGTGATGGTCGAGCAGGGTGATGTGGGCCGGCCCGAGGTCGAGCAGGAACTCCGCGAGCCGCGCCCCGACCGAGCCACCGGCTCCGGTCACGAGGACACGCGTGCCGGCTAGCACCGACTTCGCAGCGGTCCAGTCGAGCGGCAACTCCGGGCGACCGAGCAGCCGCTCAGGGTCCAGTCGCGTTGGGTCCAGCATCGTCACGCGCTCCGGCCCAGGGCCACAAGCGCCCGGTCCCGGGCCTCGCGCATCAAGTCCGCCCGGTTGTTGTCCGGCTCCAGCGTTTCAGTCACCAGGTAGCGGGCCTTCTGGGCAAGCACGGGCAGGAGCCGGTTCAGGTCAAGGTCGCCTTCGTCATACGGCAAGCCCTCGCCGAGCAGTCCAGCGGCGTTCGCAATGTGGCTAGCAATCAGCGTGTCGCCCAATGCGTCCACGTAGGCGTCGATGGTGTCCACGCCGGGGGCGTCGGCCACGAACCGCCGCAACGGCGTGAGATCCTGCCCGAAGACATCCTCGTCCACGCCGCGCCGCACATTGAGGTAGAGTTGGGCGTGCGACGTGTCGAGGATCACCTTCACGCCGGGCACCGCTCGGGCCAGCCACACCATATCCTGGGGTGGCATGCCGATAGCCGAGTAGTAGATGCCGCTCTCACGCATGCGGAGGATCGGCGGCATGTTCTCCAGGGTCGGCACGATGCCGGCCGCGAGCGCCAGGTCGGCGAAAAAGCGCGTCGGACCAAGCGCCAGTTCGAGCAACTGCGTGCGCCGCTCCAGGGTCAGTGATGCGGCGTCGGCGTCCGGGGCGATGGCATGGACGTTGGCGCCACGCGCTCCAATCCGCTGCGACAGGGTGACGATCCGACGCGACAGTTCGCGGTCGGCCTCGCTGTCGCGCGTCAGGTCGAAGAACTCGCCGTCCAGTGAGCGGATTGGCCCCTCGACCAGCAGCACGAAGTCGGCTGGCAGGCCGCAGGCGTCCAGGTTTGCGACGACCTCGTCCATCGCCTCGGGTGTCGCAAGGTCCACCGTGTCAAGGTACAGTTCGAGGCCGTCCGGGCGCGGGTGGCGAAGGCGGTCGGCCAATTGCGTCGTCGTCGGGCGGGCTTTCAGGAGCACCTGGGCATTCATGCGGGTCGCACTCCCTCGGCGGCGCGTGCGAGTCGGCAGATGCCTTCCGTCACGCTCACCAGCGGCTCGTAGCCGAGTTCAGTGCGGGCCTTGCTGATGTCGGCCACCCGGTCGCCTTCGGGCGAGCGACCGGCGGGCGGCTCGATGGTCGATGCCGAGTGCGTTGCGGTGCAGACCATCCGAGCAAGCTCCTCCAGCGTCGTCCCGACGCCAGTCGCGAGGTTGTACACGCGCGGCGTCGCGGGTGGCGAGGGCGGCACGTCCAGCGCCAGACGGATGCCGCGCGCCACGTCTCCGACCCAGGTCAGGTCGCGGCGCTGTTCAGCATGCACAGTCAGCCGTTCGCCGCGCTGCGCCCGATCCAGAAAGATGCTCACCACGCCGCTCGTCCCCTGCCCCACCTGACCAGGGCCGTATACAGAAAAGAGACGGACAATGGTCGTCGGGGTCGCAAGTTGCTCGGCATACATGCGGCACCACTGCTCCGCGACCAGCTTCGAATAGGCATACGGGTCGGTTGGCGCAAGTGGCGCATCCTCGGCAATCGGTTGATCGGTCGGCTGGTAGATGCGCTGGGTCGAGGCGACGACGACATGTGCTCCCACGCGCCGGGCCCCTTCGAGGAGGTTCAGTGTACCCTGCGCGTTCAAGGCACCGTATGCCTGCGGCTCGCGATACGAGGCCTGCACATCGCCGCGTCCGGCCAAGTGCACGACGGCATCGACCGACGCGGCGGCCACCTGCGCCATCGCGTCCGCCACGTCAGCCTGGACGTGGCGATGCGGCAGCGGGCCGGTGCCACCCAGCGGACCGCCACGATGTAGCGTCGTCACATCATGGTCCACGCCAAGTAGCTCGGCAACGACGTGCCGGCCGATGAAGCCGGACGCCCCGGTTACCAGAATCCGCATCCAGAGAAGGTGCTCCGTCCTGTCAGGGTGCCCGCAGAGTATACTGCCAGCGCCCCGAGTCGAACGGTCCGTTCAATGTGAGCGGATGCTGCGCCAATTCGGGTACATGGATCGGGAGGGGACTGATGGGTTTCCTGGGCAAGCTTTTTGGGGGCGGCAAAGGTTCCTCGTCGGACGGCGATCCAGTGGCCGCGCTAGACCAACTGGTGACGCTGTACGACGTGCCTGACGTGAAGGCGGACGGCGGCATCTCACCAACGAGTCCGCAAGCAACCGAAATCCGAAACATTGGCAAGAAGCTGCACAAGGCCGGTGGCAAGGCGCTGATGGTACAGGTCCACGAGAGCCTGCGGGGGCGGATTCCCTGGGCCGCCGTGAATCTAGAGACCATCTGGGGTGGCACGAAGGAGTGGCAAGGGTAGCCTGACCACCACGTAACCATCTCGAAAGATGGCAACGATGCCCTCCTCCCCAGCCGGGAGGGGGGCATCTTCTCGTCTGGTATCGTGCGAGCGATCATGAAGCTGCGGCTGTCGGGCACCGGTCGGATCATCCTGCAAATCTATGTCCCATCTGTGCTGATGGGGTTCGGGTTGGGGATGCTGCTGCCCACCTTGCCGGGGGTGGCGCGGTCGTTCGGGGTCGCGCCGGAGGTGGCCGCGCAGGGGGTGACGGCGCTGCTGTTCGGGCGAACGCTCTCGCTGTTTCCGGCCGGGTACGCCGTTGACCGCTTCGGTCGCCGCACCGCGATGGTGGTCGGGCCGCTCATCGTCGTCGCCGGCCTGCTGATGACGGCCCTGACGCCGTGGTTCAGCCTCGTACTGGTCGGGCAGGTCTTCGTGGGGGCCGGCGAAGGCCTGTGGAGCCTTGGGCGCGAGATCGCCGCCGTCGAGCAGATCAGGGCCGAGCAGCGCGGGCGGGTGATCTCCGCATTCTTTGGCGTGTCGGCGGCCGGCACGACCATCGGCCCCATCGTCGGCGGCAGCCTGACGGATTGGGCCGGCTACCCGTCGGTGTTCGTCGTGGCGGGTCTCTTCGCGCTGGTCGTTTGCGCCATTAGCGCCACCTACCGCGACACGCCACGACCAACGCACCTTGCCGGGACCGGCGGAACAGGGATATCAAAACGTGCATTCCGACCGTTCGAGGCGATCGCGCCCGGCTTCCTGGTGACGTTCCAGGTCGTCATGTTCGCGACTTTTTGCGCCATGATGCGCGGCACGGCCGTCCAGAGCCTGTTGCCCGTGTACGTGGTCAGCGACCTCGGCTACACCGCCACGGACGTGGGATACCTGTTCGGTGTGACCGGCTTTATTCAACTGCTGATGATCGTGCCGACCGGCTACATCTCGGACAAGATCGGGCGCAAGGCAGCCGTGGTCCCCGCTGCGACGCTGGCCGCCGTCTCGTTCGTCGGTTTCTCGCTCTCCAGCGGCCCTGTCGGTCTGACAATCTCGGCCGCGATACTTGGCGTCTCGTCGGGGCTGGCCATCGGTGCGATGACTTCCTTCACTTACGACATCGTGGCACCGGACGCGCGCGGCTCGGTGCAGGCGTTCCGGCGGTCCATCGGCGAGATCGGCTCGTTCTGTGGCCCAATTCTCGGCGGGCTAGTTGCGAGCGCCAGCAATGCGGGCGTTGCCTTCGCCGTCTTCGCGCCGCTGCATCTGATCTCGGCGATCCTTGTCGCCTTCATCGCCCGCGAGTCGCTGAACCGGGTACCGCCACCTGATGCGCGTCCGGTGACAGCCTCTCCCGGCGCACCATGACTCCTGCCCGGACGAGACTGTGACCATCGTGCTGCTGTGGGCTGGCCGCGTCGGGCGTGCTCGGGTATCGTTTCGCCGCGACTATACGCCCGACAAGGGTCGGGCCAGGAGGTGCCTGTGGTCCACGTCGACAACGCACCGCTCACCGCACAGGTCATGATCGATACGCTCAAGCAGTGCGGTGTCAGCCATCTGGTGTGGCTGCCTGACACGGAGTCCGGCTACCTCTACACCTCGCTCTCCGAAGACCCGGATCTGACGCTGGTGCCCGTCACGCGGGAGGGTGAGGCGCACGCGGTCGCGCTCGGCCTGCTGATCGGCGGCAAGACCCCGGTCGTCTGCATCCAAAATACCGGCCTCTACGAGTCCGGCGACTCAGTACGCGGCCTCTGGATCGACCTGCAGCTGCCGCTGCTGACGCTGGTTGGCTACCGTGGTTATGAGGGCGGCGGGCCGTCTGAAGACTCTGCGGCGACGTTCCTTGAGCCGATCCTCGACGCCTGGCAGATCCCGTATGAGGTCGTTTCGACGGACGCCGATGTCTCCGAAGTTGTTCCGCGCATGTACCGGCGGGCGATTGACGGACCTGGCCCGGTGGCCGTCTTGATTGGTGGGGAGTACGGCGCATGATCATCGGCACACGCGCACTGGAAATGCTCTCGGAGTACCGCACTCACGAGGTCGTCGTTACCACGATGTCGTCGGCGCGCGTCTGGCCCACGGTTACGACACGCCCGGACCTGGACATCCCACTGAAGGGGTGCATGGGCAAAGCGTCGTCGCTGGGCCTCGGCGTTGCGCTGGCACGCCCGGACCTGAAGGTCATCGTTCTTGACGGCGACGGCTCACTGCTGATGAACCTGGGCGCGCTGGTGACGGTCGCCGGGCTGGCTCCCAGGAACTTGCTGCACGTTGTGTTGCAGGGCAGCACCTACGACACCAGCGGCGGCCAGCCGACGCCGGGCCAGGGCGTGCTGGACTGGGCGACGCTGGCCAAGGGTGCCGGCTATGCTATGACCGCCACCATCGATACCGAGGATCAGTTGTCCGCGCGCTGGCCGGGCCTGCTTGCCGCCGAGGGGCCGGTGTTTGTCTGCATCCGGGTCGATTCGATGTGGGCGTTCGGCCCGATGCCCGGCCTGACCGGCGGCGTGTGGCAGCATGCGGCGGCCACACTAGCGAAGGTCTAGCGCACATTGCGCGGGTGCAGCGTGGGCTTCAGGGTCTGGCCGGCTGTATCATCCACGCCGGCCAGCCCCCGCACCCGGAGTATACCAACGCTCATGAGCAGTCCAGCCGACGGGTTGCCGTCGTGACCCAGCTTTCTGGCGAGCAGCCCCACGCATCGTGGGGCGCCAAGTCGCTCAGCGTGTTCGTCGCAGCCTACAACGAGGTGGATAACCTCGCCCCGACCGTGAATACCATTCAACGGGCGCTCGACGGGGCCATCGCGGACTACGAGATCATCGTGGTGGACGATGGCAGCACCGATGGCACACGGCAGGTGGCCGATGCGCTGGCTACCGCCGATGCGCGGGTGCGCGTCATTCACTACGCCACGAACCGTGGACTCGGGTACGGCTGGCTGCGCGCCATTGAGGCCGCCACCAAGCAGTCGTTCGTGTTCGTCCCCGGCGATAACACCTGGCCCCATCCGTCGCTGCGCGACATCTTCAGCAGTATTGGCCGGGCCGAGGTCATCACGTCGTACACCACGAATCCAGAGATACGGGTGCCGGCCCGCCGTGTGCTGTCGGACGTGTACACCACGGGGCTGAACATGCTGTTCGGCCTCAAGCTGGAGTACTACCACGGCCTGACGATTTACCCCATCGAGTTCCTGCGCTCCAATGCCATCACCACCTACGGCTTCGCGTCGATGGCAGAGGCGCTGTTGCGGGCGATTCATCACGGGTTGTCGGTCGTCGCGGTACCCTGCGCTATCGAGGAGCGGGCGACCGGACACTCAAAGGCCGTCAGCCTGCACAGCCTCTGGAGCGTCGTCGGCACCATCGGGCGGCTCTTCATCGATCTGCGTTTGCGAGGCCGCCGAGGGCCGCATGCGACGCTGGCGCTCTTCGGGTCAGGGCGGCACGCGGCACCCATCGTCCCGACCGCTTCGCCGGTGTCTGCGCCGTCGCCGTCGCAGACACCCGGCAGCTAGCGGCGGCTGGTGGGCAGCACCCGGCGCGCATCGCTGAACATCGGCCTGGGCCTCGTCGTCAGCGGCGTTTGCCTCTGGCTCGCCCTGCGGCAGGCACCATTCGCCGAACTGGCGGCCGTCCTCGGTCAGGTGACGTACGCCTGGCTGCTGGTCGCCGTCATGCTGAACGTCTTCACCCTGTGGGGGCGCGGCTGCCGCTGGCGGTTACTGCTGGCGAATCGGGGAACGCGGCAAGAGTATTTCTGGGCGCAATGCATCGGATCGATGCTGACCAACATCTTTCCACTGCGGGCCGGCGAAGCTGGCCGCGTTGTCATCATCAGTCGGCGAGTCGGGCTGCCGCTGGTGCAGGTCGGCGCAAGCCTGATCCTCGAGCGCGCACTTGATATGGCCGTGCTCCTCAGCCTGCTGGCCGTGCTCTTGCTCGTCATGGACGTGCCGCGGGCTGTCGCGGCGACCGGGCTGGCGCTGGGGGCTGCGGTGGCAGTTGCCTGGGTTGGCATCGTCGTCGTGCTGGTGTTCCGGGCTCGGCTGACCAAACTGGTGGAAGTGATTGCGGTTCGCCTGCCGGACCGCTTTGCCGCGCTGCTGCGCATGGTCTGGAGCCAGGTGTTGCTGGCGATGGAGCCACTTCGGAGTTTCGGGGTAGCGGCCCGCATCGTCGGCTGGTCGGTCGCAATCTGGGCGGCCGGCATCGGCACCTTCTGGGTTGCGATCGAGGCCGTGGTGCCAGGCGGCAGCTTGCTCGAAGCGTCGTTTGCATTGACGGCGGTGGCGTTCGGGGTGGCGCTGCCGTCAAGCCCCGGATTCATCGGCGTCTTCCAGTTCATCGGGCAGCAGGCATTGGCCGGGCCGTTTCCCGACCGCTACACCGACGCGACGGCCCTGGTGATCGCCATTCTGAATCATGCGGCGTTCTACATCCCGAACTCGCTGCTGGGGTTCGTCGGACTGGCTCGGCTCGGATTGTCGTTGCGGTCGGTGCGGCAGCCAGCAGCCATGGCACCTGCGCCGCCGGAGACACCACTCGCGCGGCCGTAGCTGCCAAACCGGCCAGTACCCGCGTACCCGCAGGCATCGAGCCATCCGTACTTGGGTGCACGAACCGTGAGGTTTCGGCCGCAGGCGGCGTCCCCGCCCGCGCCGTGACAGCGTTCATCCTGGTATCCTGACGGGCAGTTCGCCCGGGCGGGTCCGCAACCATGGCTCCACGCATGTGAACGACCGCTTGATGGTGGGAGGAAACCTGTGATCCGACAAGTCCTCGTGACGGGGTGTTCGCGTGGCATCGGTCTCGCGGTCACGATGGCGCTGGTCGGTGAAGGCTGGCAAGTGTATGGGGCGGCCCGAACCGCACCGTCCATTGACGATGCGAACTTCCGCTATATCGAGACCGACGTGTCCGAGATCGCCAGCGTGGAGCGGCTCCGCGACGAGATTGAGGCTGACCTGGCCGGTCGCCCGCTTGACGCCATCATTCACTGTGCGATGGTGCAGAATCCGGTCGGCCCCCTTGAAGATACGGCTCCCGAAGAGTGGGCGAAGGCGATTCAGATCGGACTGATCGGGCCGTACAATGTGGTGCGCCTGCTGTTGCCGCTGGTGCATCAGTCGCGTGACGGCCGCATCCTGCTCTTTGCCGGCGGCGGTGCCTTCAGCCCTCGCCCACGTTTCAGCGCCTACGCCTGCGCAAAGGCCGCTGTGGTCCGGCTGGCCGAGACGGTGGCCGAAGAGTTGAAGGGCACGACTGTCTCGATCAATTGCGTGGCCCCGGGCTTCGTACCGACGCGCATCCACGAGGTCACGCTCGAGGCTGGGCCGCAGCGCGCCGGCGCTGAGTACGAGCGCGTCATTCGGGACGGCGCCCACGATGACGGCTCGCGGCTCGAACAGGTGGTGGCCTGCATCAAGCATTTGCTATCGCCGTCGGCACGCGGCCTGTCCGGCAAGACGGTCGCCGCCCAATTCGACGACTGGGAGCACCTGACACCGTTCACCGTACCAGCCTTGATGGCGTCCGACCTGTGGACCGCCCGGCGGGTCAACGAATTGCCGGCAGCGCAATCGTCGCAGGATGTGGTGGCCGGGCAGGTTGCGAAGGCGTCATGCTCACGGCCAGTTGGTGCGCCGCGCCGGGTGTCGCGGCCGGTGCGGGGCCGACGCACACGAGGCGATACGCTCGGGAGCTAG
>JBBQBU010000048.1:0-18663 GCA_038318015.1 Chloroflexota bacterium
GGATCGTCCAGGCCCACCGGTCCGGCATCGTCACCAGCGCCAGCCTGATGGCTAACCTGCCATCCGCTGAAGACGCCCTGACACGCGCGGCCATCTGCCCCGACCTGGGGCTTGGCCTGCATCTGACCCTGACGGCCGGGCGACCACTGTCAGCACCCGAGCAGGTGCCGACCCTTGTCGATACGACCGGCGATTTCTTGCTGCTGGGCACCCTGCTGAATCGGTTGGTGCGCGGGCAGGTTCGCGCCGACGAGCTACGCCGCGAACTGGGCGCACAAATCGAGTGGGCGCTGCGTCGGGGCGTCTTCCCGACCCACCTGGATTCACACCACCATGTCCATATCTTCCCGACCGTGACCGGCGTGGTGGTCGATCTCGCGCGCGAACATACCATTCGCTGGGTCCGCACCCCGCTTGAAAGCGGGCCGTCTCCGCGCACGCTCTCGTTGCCGCCACGCGACGCCGCCCGCACCGTCGCCATCTCGTCGTTCGGGCTGCTGGCGCGGGTACTCGTGCGGCGCGCCGGCCTCCACACGACGCGCCACTTTCGCGGCATCGCGCTCGGGTCGGGCTGGGACACGACGGCGCTCCTGCGGGTGCTCGACAGCTTGCCGGCGGGCCTGACCGAGTTGATGACGCACCCCGGCGTCCCCGACGAAGCGCTTGCCCGCCTGACGACGCTGGTGGATGGCCGCGACCGCGAGTTGGCCGCCCTGACCGATCCGGCCGCCCGCGAGGCCGTTCGGCACCTCCGCATCCGGCTGACAAACTTCGGCTTTCACGCCGCGCCGTCCGTGCGCATCGGGTAGCGCACCTGCCGCTATACTTCGCCTGTGAACATACGAGTACGGCTTTTTGCCTCATTCCGCGAAGCTGCGGGCACCAGCACACTCGCCTGGGAAGCGCCTGCAGGCTCGTCTGTTGCCGACGTCGTGGCGGCCCTCCGAGCGGCCTACCCGGCGTTTGGTCCGACTGCCGAGAAGGCGCTGCTGGCCGTCAATCAGGAGTATGTCGGGGCCGAGTACCGTCTGCGCGACGGCGACGAGTTGGCGCTGATCCCGCCCGTCAGCGGCGGCTAGTCTGCAGGCGCAAGCGACGCCGGCAACGGATGCTCGCACGGTCGAGTCGGCGCTGTCGTCTTCATTGCCGACGGGTTGGCTCGTTTGGCGGCGTGTTGCCCTCGTCGTCGTCACCGGGCGGCGTGGGCGTTGCACTGGCGCGGGGCGTGCCGCCTGTCGCTGGCGTACCAGTGGCGGCCGGCGCAAACGCCGGCACCGCGGTCTCGTCGTCCTCGTCTGACTCCTGCTGGTCGGCAGGAGACGGTGTGGCCGTCACCGGGCGGGGCGTGCCGGGCGTCGCCGCGCCGGGCGTCTGCGGCTCAGACAGCGGCGGCAGTGCCTCAAAGTCTCCGTCATTTTCGTTCGTCGGCGTTCCGGTGGGCGGGCGCGGAGTCGGCGTCGGCGGGATGACAGGCGCTGGGGGGGCGGTTGGGGGCGGTGCCACCGGGCTGCTCGGGCCAATGCGCGCCGCACTGATGAGCACGTCCACCTGCTCAAGTGTGGACGCGTCGGGGGCGTAGACGATGCGGACGGTGTTGTCGGTCTTGAGCGCCTGCACCTGATAGTCCGGGATGGTCCAACGGCCGAGGCCTGCCTGCGTGACGGTACGCCGCTGGTTCGCAACGTACTGCGCCGGGATGCTTTCGGCGAATGCGTTGAACATCTCGGCGGCGTCGCCTTCGGTGTCCCAGACGGTCATCAGCGCAACGATCCGCCGGCCGTCGCCGTCTTCGAGAATCGTGTAGGCGTCGCCGCCCCAGCCGGCCGCCGCGCTCTCAGCCGCTGGGAAGCCGGCGCTCGGCTCCAGCAAGAGGCGCAGCACCAGTTCGCCAAACACGTCGGTGCGGAGGGTCTTCCAGGTGCCGCCCAGCCCCTGCTCAAGCGGAGCAATCGTCACTGATACCGGGTTCTCGCCGGCCTGGTATTTCTCAGGGTGCAGAATCTGCTCGGTGGAGCGCGGTGGGCGGGCAAACGCTCGATTCACGGCCTCGTAGCCACCGTCTTGATGGAGCAGTTGCGCGAAGACCCAGCCGGCGTCATACGGGAACAGGGTTTGGCCCTCAACCAGCAGCGGCGCATCGTCAAGCACCGGGTCGGCGGGTGTCGTCTCGTTGCCGAGATTGCGCTTGTCGGTCGGGCGCAGGAACTGTCGGCCCCAGATACGCATGGTGAGCATCGCATCGCCCTCGACCAGCGCCCGGCCCGCCATCACCACGTCACTGTTTTCTGGCTCGGCCGGCAGGATGCGCTGGAGCGAAAAATGCTGGTCTTGCAACGCATGGGTCAACTCGTGGGCCAGCACCAGCCGGCCGCTCACGTCAGCGTCGCCGCCCTCGAACGCCTCCGCCGCGGCGTAGATCGTGCGGTCCTTGAAGTCGTAGACGGCCAGCGTGTGTTCTTCGAGCAAGCGCTGTTGCAAGTCGCGCAGGTCGTAGCCGCGCTTCGTGACGCCCAGGACTTCCAGGAGCATCTGGCTCGTCAGGAACGCGCGCACCGACGTGTCGGTGTTCAGTTCCCGCCCCAGCCGCTGCACCAGCGCCGAGCGCGGGAGCAGCCTGGCCGGCGTCTCCGACTTGATCTCCAGGCCGCGAATCTCGGCCACTTGCTGCTGGATCTCGGCCACCAGTGCGTCAGCCTGGGGCAACGGTGACGCCCACGCGCCCCTGCTGATGACGACCAGGAAGAACGCTGCCAGAATTATGACGCCGAGGCGAGCGGCGAAGCGCACCGGAAAACCGGTCGTCATTGGCCCCGCCGCCCCGGCCGCCGCCCGGAGTTGTGCCGTCCACCTTCTGGGCGCGCGGTGCCATTGCCGGGGCCGGCGTCGGCGCGGTGCCGCGTGCGACCCACCAGAAAGACCAGGATCAGGCCGACCCGCGGACCGAGCGAGGAGTCGATCCGTTCCAGCACGGAATTCGCGAGTTGGACGCGGGCTACTGTGTCCAGCGGATCGGTCGGGCGTACCAGCAGCCGCACCCGCGTGCCGACTTGGAACGCCAGCGCCTCCGCCACCCCCGGCACAATCGCCGCCGCCCGCTCAACGGGGTCAACGCGGCGCACCGGCGACTCGTCACGGGCAGCGTGCCAGGTCTCGACCAATAACCGCCCGAGCCAGATCGCTGCCTGTTCCGGCGTGGCCGATGCGTACAACTCGTTTGGCGCTTTGAGGGCCGAGATGATCGTCTGCGGCTCGCTGGTACGGGCCAGCACGTCCGCCGTGATGGTGTCGATGGTGCCGTCAGCCTCCGGGCCGACCGCTCGCCCGATGTTGCTCAGGAACGCCGCGCGCCGCACGACCCGCACGTCGGCGCGTAACTCGGTCGCCATCGTCGCCGCGATGCCGCTCAGGCGAACGGCCTGTTCGAGCGCCGTCTCCTGCTCGCCGCGAAACAAACCGAGGCGGCCCAGCAGATCAGCGAGTTCTGGCGCGATAGGGCCAATGCCGGCGTCTTCGGCGGCCTTCAAGCCGCCTTCGCGCATCGACCGCTCGACGATCTCCCGTGCGCGCTTCACGGCTTCCTCGACCCGTCCGGGATGGATGCGTCCGTCTTCGACCAGATCAAGCAGCGCCAGCCGGGCAACCTCGCGGCGAAACGGATCGAAGCCCGACAGCGTGACGACATCCGGCGCGTCGTCGATGACCAACTCCACGCCGGTCATCGCCTCGAACGCCTTGATGTTGCGCCCCTCGCGCCCAATGATCCGCCCCTTGATCTCCTCGCGCGGGATAGGCACGGGCACCAGCGCAAACTCTCCCACCAACTCGCTGGCGGTTCGCTGAACGGCCAGCGCGGCCGGGCGTGCCCGTACCGTGCTGAACGTCTCCTCTGCTTCGTGCAGCACACTTTCGGCGCGCATGGCGGCACGTTCACGGGCGGTCGGGGCGACTCGCTCCAGCAGCGTGCGCCGCGCCTCGGCAGGCGAGAGTGCCCGAATCAGATCAAGTGCGGCGGTTTGCTCACCGTGGTGGTCCGTCGCCGACTGCACGCGGTCGGCCTGCTGCCCCTCGCGTGAGGACAGCGTGGCTTCACGGCCCGTCAGGCTGTCAAGACGGGAATCAAGGCGCTCCTCGCGTCGGAGCAATCGCTGTTCGACTTCTTCGAGCGAGGTGAGCGTCTGCCGCGCTACGGCCTCAGCCTCGGCGCGGACTTCCAGCGCCTGGCTGCGGGCGGCGCGCAGCCGCTCCTCGTGCTCGTGCCGCGCGGCAACCAGCAGGTCGTCGCGCGGTGGTAGCTCGCGTCGCGACAGCGCGTACGCGACCCCGAATGACAGCGCCAGCGCCGCAATCGGGACGAGCACGAGCGCCACGATCTCCATGGTGCTCACGTCCTGCTACCCTTTCGATGCCCGATCATCCGCGACGGGCGCGGGGCACGGGCGTAACCTGCGTCTGTGGCGGCATTATGCAGTGCGCTCGCCCCATTGAGCGACCGTTGCCGTCGTGTTCGCGTACGGCCGATGCCAATGCCGCCCGTCTCGCCACCGATCCGGCAATGCTTCGGAAGACAGCGCACACTACGGCCGCCTGGCCGCGCATGGCATCGCCAACGGATCGCGCGCCGTCCCGGCCGCCGGTGGGCGACCGCCGGCCTGCATTGTCTCGCCTGAACGGCAACTCTATGAGGGAGCGCTCACTATGAATGCACCGACCGGCTCGAACGGCGCGCGCACCGCCGAGATCCGCCGTGAGACCAAAGAAACGACTATCGACGTGGTGATGGATGTGGACGGCACCGGCCGCGCCGACATCGCCACCGGCATCGGCTTCCTTGATCACATGCTCGACAGCCTCGCGCGGCACTCGCGCTTCGACCTGAAGGTGCGGGCGACCGGCGACCTCCACATCGACGCGCACCACACCGCCGAAGACGTCGCCATCGTGCTGGGGCAGGCGCTCGATCAGGCACTTGGCGACAAGCGCGGGCTACGCCGCTTCGCCGATGCCACCTGCCCGCTCGACGAGGCGCTGTCACAGGTCGTGTTGGATCTGAGTGGGCGCGGATTCGCCGCCGTCGATTTGCCGTTCCGGGGCGAGCGCATCGGCACGTTGCCAACCGAGATGATCCCGCATTTCCTGAAGTCGTTCGCCGTCGAAGGGCGACTCACTCTCCACGTCCGCCTACTGGCCGGCGAGAACGATCACCACCGCGCGGAAGCCACCTTCAAGGCGCTGGCGCGCTGTCTGGAACTGGCGACGCGGATCGACCCGCGCATTGCGACACTGGTGCCATCTACCAAGGGTTCACTGTAGGGAGCGGCCGGCATGACAGAGACGTTTCGCGTCGGACTTACCCGCGACTTCCTGAAGCCAGACGGCTCTCTCAGTCTTGGCGACATTGGCCTGAGCCTGCTGGATGAGGCGCCGGGTGTTGAGCGCGTCTTTCTGCCAGAGGACGTGGCCGAACTGCGCCCGAGCGACCTGGCGGGCCTTGATGCCGTGCTGGTGCTGGCACCGCCTGTGACGGCCGCCAGCCTCGTCGGGGCCGACCGCCTTGCTATCGTCGCGCGCTTCGGCGTCGGGTACGAGTCGGTCGATGTCGATGCCTGCACCGCCAATGGCACGGTGTTGACTATCACGCCGGACGGCGTGCGGCGGCCAGTGGCAACCGCTGTCCTGACGCTGATGCTGGCGCTCAGCCACAAACTGCTGGTGAAGCATGCGTTGACCCGTGATGGACGCTGGGGCGAGAAGCTCGACCACATGGGGATGGGGTTGACGGGCCGGACCCTCGGGGTGATCGGGCTGGGAAACATCGGGCGCGACATCTTCAAGCTGGCCGCGCCGCTGGAGATGCGCCACCTGACGTTTGATCCGTGGGTCACGCCGGAACAGGCACGAGCCGGCGGAGCAGCGTTGGTCGATCTGGAAACGCTGCTGCGCGAGTCCGACATCGTGTCGGTCAACTGCCCGCTGACGCCCGACACGCATCACCTGCTCAACGCCGAACGGCTGGCGCTGATGAAGCCGACCGCGTACCTCATCAATACGGCGCGCGGCCCAATTGTCGATCAGCCGGCACTCTACGAAGCCCTCCGCGAACGGCGCATCGCCGGGGCCGGCCTGGACGTGTTCGACCCGGAGCCGCCCGACCCGAGCGACCCGATCCTGGCCCTTGACAACGTCATCTTGGCACCCCACGGCATCTGCTGGACCGACGAATGCTTCCACGGCAACGGATCGAGCGCCTGCCGCAGCATCCTCGAAGTGGCCGCCGGCCGCGTCCCGAGCCTCGTGGTCAACCGCGATGCCATCACCTCGCCAGCGTTCACGGCCAAGCTGGCGCGCCACGCCGCCCGCGTCGGGGCACCCTGACCTGGCAACAAGCGGAACCAGGGGCGTCGTCATGACGTTCTGTTCATAGAAGGTTTGGTGGGTCTGCCGGCGGGCGACTCCGCCGAACACCGGTGACGGCCCTGTATGTGCGCTCATTGCCGTACGCAACGGGCCATCCCCACCCCGCGAAATCAAGAGACGAGCCGCCGGCTACTGGCCGCCGCCGGCGGGCTTTGGAGTTCACATGCGATCACACGTATCGGGTGGCCGACTCACGGCAGCCATCTCGACTATTGCGCTGGCGTTCGGGCTCCTGTTGGCGACCAGCGGCACCGCCCTGGCACATTCACGCCTGTCCTACGCCGACCCGCCGGCCGGCGCGGCGCTCGACGGTACACCGTTCGTCCTGACGGCATGGTTCTCGCAGGAACTGACATCGCGCAGCACGATTCGGGTCGTGGACACCTTCGGTACGCAGGTTGATCTCGGCGACGGGCACGTCAACATGGACGACCCCGACCGCAAGATAATGCAGGTGTCGCTACCAGAGTTGCCGGCCGGGCTCTACACCGTGGAAGTCGTGGCTGAGTCAGCCGAGGACGGACACCCCGAGCCGGGCAGTTTCATGTTCGGCGTCGGCATGCCCCCGCCAGCCGCCGCGCCCGCGACGTAGGCCACGTTGTTGACCGAGATGGCCGATGCCCGGCGCTCGGCCGGCACCCGCTGGAGCACGAGCGTGGAGACGGTCGGGCGGAACAGGCCCATCGCAAGACCATGCAACAGGCGGGCACCGCCCAGCGCCAGCGGAGCCGTCGCCAGCCAGAGCGCCCCGACGGCGACGCTCACCAGCGCGCTGCCGGCCGCAGCCAGCCGGGCCGGCGCGAACCGGTCCGCCAATGTGCCTGCCAGCAGCCCCATGAAGACGGCGGCATAGCCATACACACCGACCAGCACACCGAGGAACGCGGGTGAGACGCCGCGCTCCACGAGCAGCGGCGGCAGCAGCGTCAGCGTCCCGAGGTAAACCATGCGGGTCGCGAAGACCGGCACCGCCAGCACGAACTCAGGACGCAGGAGACCACCGGGTGCCGCCACTGACGGTACATCGTCAGCGCGTCGCGCTTCGTCGGGGACAGGCGGATCGCGTCGCTGCTCGGCCATGACCACGAACGATACCGGACGTGCCGCGCCGGCTGACCTGCGGGCACGGCGTCAGGTGCTCAGGGAGCCGTCGCGTTCAGTTGTGCAGGTCGCGGTCGTGGACGACCTTGGACGGCACATCATCAGGTCGCACCTCGCGCTCCTCCTCGTCCTCGTTGAACAGCCGCCGTTGCGCCCGAATCCGCATCTGCGCGTCTTCCTGCTCGTCCTCGCGGCTCTCGCGGTGGCTGTTCGCCTGGAAGAAGACCAGCGCGGCCACGACCACCGCCAGACTGACCCCAAACATTAGCGTCTCGAAAGCCTGGTCCCAGCGAATGAAGTGCTCAAGGTACGTGACCGCCATGATGACGACGACCACGCTGACGATCTTGATCTCCAGATCGTTGAACGAGCGGATGCCGAGCGCCGCCGTCAGGTTCAGCGGTGCGATGAACAGGCTATAGAACCCGACGCCGATCAGATAGAAGACCACCGCCTTCAGCATGACGCTGACGACTTCCAGCAGATCAACCGTGATGGTCGTGGCGGCAAATTCACCCCGCGAGATAGCCACCAGCGCGTTCCAGATGCCCTGTACCGCCATCCCGGCCCCGACGACGAACAGCGTGGCCGACACCAGCAGGACGCTCACCACGGCCAACAGAACGATGTACCGCGACTTGCCGATCCACTCAGCCAGCGGCGCGACCGGCGACGGATGACCCGGCTGCTTTGGAGGCCGGTCCCCGTCCTGGCGGTCGTCATCCCGACCCATGTCGTCGCGCTTGATCCGAACGGTGCGCTCAAGCGCCTCACGCTCGCGGTCGTCGGGGCCGGCTGATCGCATGCTCATGGGACGGCTGCGAGATGCACGCATCGTGCCAGCGTCGTCACCAGTTCGGAACGAAACCGCCGCTAACGAACGGCGAAATGCCGAATGACGGCGGGATCGACCTCGACGCCGAGGCCAGGGCCGTTTGGGATCGCCAACCAGCCGTCATGTGGGCGCAGCGCGTCGGTCATCAGGGCATCGCGGATAGGGTGCGGCGTGCTGTCGAACTCGAACAGCGGCTCCTGCGCCAGCGGCGTCGCCGTCATGGTGGGTGGGGTGGACGGCAATGTAGCGGCAAAGTGCAACCCCGCTGCTACGGCCACCGGCGTGCCCCAGACGTGCGGGAACACGCGCATGTGAAATGCCTGTGCCAGTGCCGCAATACGCCGCGAGCCGCCGAGGCCGCCGCAGTTCGCGACGTCCGGCTGGAGGATATCCACGACCCGCCGCGCAACGTACTCACGGAAGGCGTCGAGGCTACCGAGATGCTCACCACCGGAGATCGACAGAGACAACGCCCGCCGCACCTCCAGGTATCCCTCCAGGTCGCCGCGCTGCACTGGCTCCTCGAACCAGGCCACGCCCTGCTCTTGCAGTCCAGCGCCAACCTGCATCGCCGTCCGACTGTCGTACGCGCCGTTGGCATCGGCCATCAGCAAGACGTCTGGCCCGATAGCCGCTCGGATGCCAGCGACTTCTCGCAGATCGGCGTCGGGGGACAGGCCGCCGACCTTCATCTTCATGGCCCGGTAGCCGGCCGCGACGTAGCCGCGCGCCTCATCTTGACGGGCAGCGGTCGGGTCATGCGCGGTCGGCACGTAGTAGAGGCCCGTCGCATAGGCCATCACGCGCTCACGGACGCGGCCACCGAGCAACTGGGAGACCGGCCGCCCGACTGCCTTCCCCATGATGTCCCACAGAGCCACTTCAAGGCCGCTCCAGGCCTGTACCCCGAAGTCACCGGTCCAGCCGGCACGGTCGAGCGTCGTCGCCACTTTCTGGGCGATGCGGTCCAGATCGAACGGGTCTTCGCCAATCGCCAGCGGTGCCAGCACGTCTTCGACAAAGACCGCGCCAGCCCGTGAGAGCGTCCCGGAGCCGCTCTCGCCCCACCCGACCAGGCCGTCGTCGGTGCGGACCTCGATCAGGAGCGCCTGTCGAATCGGTGTGGTGTAGACGGACCAGCCGAACGGTTCGGCCAGTTCGGCGCGCAGATAGTGGGCGGTGACCGACGCGATGCGCGTCATCAGTGGCAGCCCACGCGGAGGGCATTGGGCTGCCGAAGTCCGCTATTGAGGGGCCGCGTCATGTACACACACGACTCACTCTCACTGATCTCATCGCCACGCTCGTCAATGTACGTCCAGCCACTTGTGAACGGCCCGACATCGTTGTCGCGATAGCCGAGGCGCTCGTATAAATCGCGCGCCCGCCAGTTCTCCACGGCCGCCGCCAGCCCGATCTTGCGGTGGCCGCCCGCCGCCGCAAGATCTTCGGCCGCTGCCAGCAGAGCCGTCCCGACGCCAAGCGACCGATACGCTTCCCGCACGAAGAGGGCCTCGATGTACGGCGTCTGGTTGCGCGGACTGAGCAGCCACAGCAGCTCGGGGTTCGCGGTGCCGCCCCAGCGCACCAGCACATGCCCGATCGCGCGCGATCCGTTCCAGGCGATGAGGTAGGTCACGCGCCCAGCCCGCTGGTCGGCGAGGCGGCGCACGTGCGCTTCCGGATGCTCCGGCGGCAGCGCCCGCTGTATATGCGAAAGGTCAGTGGGCGCAAGGTGACGGATATCAACCCGGAGGGCGTGGCGGGGTGCTGCCTGTAGCAAGTGCTGGTAGCCTCTGGTGAATAATCAACGATGTACCACTCGGAACGACGATTGACCGGGCCGTTGGTGGCGCGCTACCGTCGAGCACACGTCGCCGGGAAGTGATCGCCGGCGGGTCCACACGCGTTGGTGATGGGAGGATGGAACATGCCAGCCGGCCTGCGATTCGGCATCTGTACCGACCAGAACATGTCATGGGAGTTGACCGTCGAGCGCTGGCGGCTCTTCGAAGACCTCGGCTTTGACAGTTTGTGGGACTGTGATCATTATGTCCAGCCGAGCCGCCCAAGCGGCCCATATTTTGAAGGCTGGACGCTGCTGGCCGCACTGGCTGCCCAAACGCGCAAGGCGCGCATCGGCGTGCTGGTGAGTTGCAACACCTTTCGGCACCCGGCCCTCGTTGCGAAAATGGCGGCGACCATCGACCACATCTCCGGCGGGCGGGTTGACGTGGGCCTCGGCGCGGGCTGGTTCGTGCCCGAGCACACCATGTACGGCATTGAGTTTCCGTCGCCGCCGGAGCTGGTGTCGCGGTTCCGCGAGGCCGTCGAGATCGTGGATAGCCTGTTGCGGAACGAGTCAACCACCTACGCGGGCCAGCACTACCAGCTCGACGAAGCGCTGTTCAGGCCGCAGCCGCTCCAGCGTCCGCGCCCGCCCCTGACGCTCGGGGCGCACGGCCCGAAGATGATGCGGATCGTGGCCGAGTACGCCGACGCCTGGAACTCCTTTGGCACCGTCGAGGAGATGCGCCAGCGGAACGCTATCCTGGACGAGCAGTGCGCGGCGGTCGGGCGCAATCCAGCCGACATCTGGCGCGGGCTATACGGCTGGGCGGCGCTGATGCCGTCTGATCCGTGGCAATCGCTGGACGCCTTCGCGGATATGGTCGGGCAGTATCGCGAGGCCGGCATCAACGAGTTCATCATCGACCAGCCGGGTGCGGAACAGCTACCGATGGCCGAGCGCATCGCCACCGACCTGCTGCCGAAACTCCAGGCCGAGGCCGCGCGGTAGCCGCCAACCGAGTTCTATCGGCCCGTCACACCCCCACAAGCGCGCCGGACGCCTCTGCGCACCGGCGCACTTCGCGCAATTTCACCACCAGCAGGGGAGACACACGGACATGTCACTACAGGTTGACCTGAAGGGTCGCCGCGCCATCGTCACGGGCGGCGGGCGCGGCATCGGTCGCGCAATCACGCTGGGGCTGGCCCGTTGCGGGGCCGACGTCGCAGTTGTCTACCGACAGGGAGCCGACGTTGCGGAGGCCACGGTGGCCGAAGCGGCGGCGCTCGGCGTGCGGGCGTTGGCGATCCAGGCCGACACGGCAGACGGCGCGTCCGTCAGCACAATGGTGCAGCGCGTCGTGGACGAACTCGGCGGCGTGGAGATTCTCGTCAACAATGCTGGCGTCCTGAGCCGCATCCCGTTCCTTGACATGCCGGAGGCCGAATGGCGGCGCGTCGTCGGCATCAACCTGGATGGGCCGTTCCTGGTCGGACAGGCTGTTGCGCGGCAAATGGTGTCGGCCGGCGTGCGCGGAGCCATCGTCAACGTGACCTCGGTGAATCAGACGACGGTCGCGCCGAACCTGTCGCACTACGTCGTCTCAAAGACGGCAGCACACGCCCTGACGCGCCAAATGGCGTACGAACTGGCACCGTACGGCATCCGAGTCAACTCGGTGGCACCGGGATTGACCGAGACAGACATCAACCGCAAAGACCTGGCCGACCCGGCATTCCGCGAGATGCGGCTCGGCCGCATCCCGATGCACGCGATGACCGAGCCGGAGGACCACGCGAACGCGGTGCTCTACCTCGTGTCCGATGCGGCGCGCTACGTGACCGGCGAGTCGATCAGCGCGGACGGCGGCTCGACGCTGATCGGGCCGAACCCGCTGCCGATGCAGGCGTAGGTGCTGGGTGCCACCCTCACCCTCGGCCCCCTCTCCCACCCGTGTGAGATGGGGAGCCGAGGTGAACCGCGCTACTCTGAGAGGACGGCCCCGGCCTTGCCGCGCGCCACGGTGGACCGCAGCGCACCCAGCCGATCAATGGCGATCTCCACGCTGTCCCCGGCCTCAAGGGTGAATGGGCTGTCCGGCACCAGCGCCGTACCCGTCGAGATGATGACCCCATCCGGGAAGCTGTCTTCACGGAACAGGTAGTCCACCAGTTCGTCGAGCCGCCGCTTCAGCCCGCTGGTCCGGGTTTCGCCCTCCCAGATGACTTCGCCGCCACGTTCAATTGCCATCCAGATGGCGAGATCGTACGGGTCCGGCACTTCCCAGGCCGGCGTAATCCCCGGCCCGATGGCGCACGCCCCGAGATACAGTTTGGCCTGCGGCAAGTACAGCGGGTTCTCGCCCTCAATGCTGCGCGAGCTTACGTCGTCGCCGATGGTGTAGCCCACGATGTCGCCGTGGGCGTTCACGACGATGGCAAGCTCCGGCTCCGGCACGTCCCAGGTCGAATCAGCGCGCACGACAACCGTGCCGTCCGGCCCGACGACGCGCCGGGGCGTTGCCTTCATGAAGATCTCTGGCCGCTCGGCGCGGTACACCATCGAGTACACGTCGGGCGTGCCGCTTTCCTCCATGCGCGCCTCTTCGGAACGCTGGTAGGTGACGCCGGCCGCCCACACTTCCATCAGGCCGTCGATGGGCGCGAGCAGCTTGGTGTCCCGCTCAGGCGGGCTGCTCAGGGCGACGGTGCGTTGCACCACCTCCCGGAACTCGTCCAGGGGGAGGCGCAGCAACTCGGGCAGCGTCGCGTTCGGCGCCTTGAACCGAGCAACGACGCGCTCATTGCGAAATGCGCCGACGGCGATGGTGCCGTCGGCCGCGCGGAATCTGACGATCTGCATTGGGGCGCGTCCCAGCGCGGTGTCTCAGGACCGGCCGCTATCGAAGGACCGGGTGCGGCGGTCCGAGCGGAGACTATTCTAGCGCCCCGACGGCCGGCGTGCTGCCAGCCGGCTGACCGTGCGCGCCATTGGTGTCCTGACTGTGACCGTTCGGGGTGTCCAGTGCCACAGATGTACCGCCCAGTTGCGCCGCTACCAGCCGGGCGTACACGCCACCCTGCGCCAGCAGCTCGTCATGCGTTCCCTGCTCTACCAGCAGCCCATCGTCCAGGACGAGGATCCGGTCCGCGTTCCGAATGGTCGAGAGTCGGTGTGCGATTACCAGGGTCGTGCGGTCGCGCATCAGGCGGTCGAGTGCGCCGCGAACTTGCAGTTCGCTGGCGGCGTCAAGGTGCGACGTCGCCTCGTCCAGCACCAGGATCGGCGCATCCTTCAGCAGCGCGCGGGCGATAGCGATGCGCTGGCGCTGGCCGCCCGACAGGTGCGCGCCGCGCTCACCAACGTGGGTATCGTAGCCGTCCGGCAGCTGCGCGACGAACGTGTCAGCATTCGCCATCGAGGTGGCCTGCCCCAGGTCATCATCGGAGGCTTCAGGCCGCGCCAGCCGGAGATTGTGCCCGAGCGTGGCATTGAACAAATACGTGTCCTGTGCCACCAACCCGACGTGCTGGCGCAACACGTCCAGTTCCAGGTCGCGCACGTCCACCCCGCCGAACGTGATGCGCCCATCGTTGGGATCCCAGAAGCGCAACAGCAAGTTCGCGACGGTCGTCTTGCCGGAGCCGGAGCGGCCAACCAGCGCGACGGTCTGGCCGGCTTCGACGGAAAACGAGATGGCGGTGAGCGCCTGCGGCTCGCCAGGGCCATAGGCGAAGGTGACGTTCTCGAAGGTGACCGCCGGGGCGCGCCGGCTCGTCTCTGGCAGAGTGCGCTGCGGGCCGTCCTGCAATAGCACCGGCTCGTCGTGGACGGCGAAGATGCGCCGCGACGCCGCCAGCGTCTCGGCCAGTTGCTTGGCGACCTTCGCGATGTCCGTGACCGGACCAAAGGAGGACAGCGCAAGCAGGGTCGCGAGCGGCACCAGCGACGGCTGCAACTGGCCCGACTGTGCCAGCAGCCCGCCGACGAAAAGCACCGCCAGCCCGCCGAACGCGGTCAGAATCTCAATGCCGGCGCTTTGGATGGCCTGGTGCCGCAAGAAGCGCAACTGCGCCGCGTTCAACGCCCGCCCATTCGCCGTGATCTCGGCAATGCGGCCGGGGCCGTAGTTGTACGCCGCGACCGTCCGTAGCCCCTGCACGCTGTCGATGATGTGGGCGTTGACCGTGCCCAGCAGTTCGCGGGCGTGCTCGGCGGCCCCAGTCGAGGCGCGCTGCCCGAGGACCGGACTCAGGCCGACCGCCACGAGGAACGGCAGCAGTGCCACCGCCAGCGGCCAACCCATGATGGTCAGGACCACTAGGACGCTGGCCGGCACTAGCACAGCCACAAACGCTGGTGCGATGGTGTGGGCGAAGAAGTATTCGACCAGTTCCACGTCGGCGGTCACGGTGCTGATCAGGTCGCCAGTGCGGCGGCGCATCAGATAGGCCGGGGCCAGCGGGTCGAGCGCGCGGTACATGTCGATTCGCATCTCGGCCAGCAGTCGGTAGGCCAGGTCGTGGGCCAACCAGGATTCCGCCCAGGCCAGGAACGCCACCAGCGGCACCAGGACGCCGAGCGCCCAGAGCCAGGGCGTCAGGTCGGCACCGGTCGCCGCCACGCGCACGAGCAGCGCGCTCACGACCGTCAGGCCGACCAATGCTGCCGCATGCGCCAACCCGAGCAGGAACACGGTGATCTGGGTGCCGGTCCACGGCCTGACGAGCGAGAGCAGCCGCGCCCACAGCCCGAGCAGCGGGATGGAAAGCTGCGGCACGGCGCGCGCAGGCAACCGGGCAACGTCGCCGTCCTCCGCCTCGCTGTCAGCCGTAACCTCGCCCGGCAGCACGCCGTCCGTCTTCAGCACCACATCGGTGGTCGATTCGGCGCGCTGGGCGGACATCAGCGTGGCGTAGACGCCGCCGGTCGTCAGCAGTTCGGCGTGTTGGCCCTGCTCGACAAGGCTGCCGTCTTGCAGCACGACGATCTGGTCGGCGTTGGCGACGCTGGACAGCCGGTGCGCGATCACCAGCGTGGTTCGTCCGTGCTGGAGCCGCTCCAACGCCTGCTGAATCACGACCTCATTCTCAGCATCCACGCTGGACAGGGCCTCGTCCAGCACCAGGATCGGCGCGTCCTTGAGCAAGGCTCGCGCAATCGCCAGCCGCTGCCGCTGCCCGCCAGAGAGGCGTGCGCCACGCTCGCCAACGAGCGTGTCGTAGCCGCGTGGCAGCGCCAGGATGAAGTCGTGGGCATTGGCCGCGCGGGCGGCGGCCTCGATGTCGGCCTGAGTCGCGCCCGGCTTCGCGATGCGGAGATTCTCGGCGACGGTGCCGTAAAACAGGTAGGTATCCTGCGTCACGACGGCGACGGCGTCGCGCAAAGTTGTCAGCGGCACCTCGCGGATGTCGCGCCCGCCGACCAGGATGCGCCCGCTATCGGCGTCGAAAAAGCGCAGCAGCAGCCAGACTAGCGTGGACTTGCCGGCACCGCTCGGCCCGACAATGCCCAGCGTCTTGCCGGCCTCCAACGTGAACGTCAGCCCGTGCAGGGCGTCGCCGCGCCGCGACGGGTAGCGGAAGCTGACGTTCTCGAAGCGGACTTCCGGCAGCAGCGTCGTGCCAGCCACGTCGGGGGTGCGCTCGCCAGGGTCCGCCACCTCGGGCTGCGCGTCAAGCACCTGATAGATCGCGGTGGTCGCGGACATCGCGACCATGCCCCGGTGGTAGAGGGCCACCAACTCGCGCAGCGGCCGGAACACTTCCACGCCGAGCATCAACACGATCAGGAGCACCTGAAGCTCCAGGGTGCCCTGCTGCACGCGGATCGCGCCCCAGGCCAGCGCCAGCGCTGCGCCCGCCGAGATGCCCAGGATCGTGACACCGCTGGTGACGATGTTGGCGGCCAGCACCAGCATGGTACTGCGGTACAGGTGCCGCGCCCGATCTGCCAGCAGGTTGCCGTGTGCCCGACTCTGCCCGAACGCCTTCAACGTTGCCAGCCCCTGCACGCCGTCCACGAAGTCGTTGCCGAGCGCGGCGTAAGCGTCGCGGCGGCTCATGGCGCTCTTGCGGTTCATGGCGTGGAACAGTGCCGGTACGACCAGGGTGAAGAGGGAGAATGCCAGGAAGATCAGGGCGGTCGTCAGGTCGAGCCAGGCCATGAAGAGGAAGATGATGAGGGGCGAGAGGGCGGCGACGAGCAATTGCGGCAGGTACTGGCCGAAGAACGTTTCGAGCGATTCGACGCCGTCAACGAGACTGAGCGAGACGCCGCCCGACCGCTGCTGGTCGATGCGGCCCGGCCCGAGTGAGACGACGTGGCGATACAGCTTCTCACGGAGCCGTACCTTCATCTCGGCGCCGGTGCGGTTCGATACGTCCTCTTTCCAGAGCTGCACCAAGCCCTTGCCGACGATCAAGAGGGCAATAGCCGCGATCATCGGCACCATCTCGGCCATCGGGCGGCCCTGGATGATGACGGCCAGCACCACACCCGAGAGTGCCAGCCGTCCGAGGTTCAGTGGAAGACCGGCCAGGCCGACCAGCGCGGCGTAAAGCATCCGGCCGCGCAACCCAACGGTGAGCGCAAACAGGCGCAGATCGAAATACATGGACGGAGCCTCCTGGCCGACGGCCGAGCACCGTAGGCGACGTGCAGGGCGACGACCGAAAATCGACCCCGCTTAGCGTCGGCAGGGTAGCAGGTAACCAGACCAGTTGCAAGGTCTTGCAACGAGATGGTGTATCAAGAAGGGCGAGAGCTGCGCGCCGGGATCCCTTCGAACTGTGCGATGGCGGCCCGCCAGTCGTCGGGGATGGGCGACGACTTGCCGGCCAGCGGATCGGCCCACACCAGCACGCCGCTGCCGCGGGCCACCATCTGAGTACCCCGCACCAACTCGAACAGAAAGTCGGCGCTGGCACCGCCCAGCCGGCTGATCCTCCAGCCGACCTCGACGACCTCACCGAAGGCAAGCGGCAGCAGATAGTCGCAGCGTGCCTGCGCCACGACCCAGGCCTGCGGCAGACCGCCGGGCACCTTCAGGCCAAACAACTCAAAGAAATACTGCGACCGCACCTGTTCGACGTAGCTCAGGTACACGACGTGATTGACGTGACCCAGCACGTCCAGGTCGCGAAAGCGGACCTCAATTGGCCGGACGTAGCGGTACAGGTCGGCGACGTGGCTGTCGAGCGGACGAACCGGCGACTGGATACTCACGGACGCACGACGCTCACGTGCTGCCGTGCTGTGCGAGAACCGCCTCGACCTGGGGCAACAGGTCGCTCAGCGCCTGCTGCGATTCTGGCCGAATCTTTATTGTCTCAAGGATGTGCCGAATCATCTTCGCCAGCACATCGGCCTGTCCGGCTTCGAGCCAGAGCGCCAACGACGTTTCGCCAGTTGGCGTGATGCGCTCGAACGTGACTTCGGACTCGATACCATCGACCGTCACGGCGGGGCCGCCCAGATTGAGCATCACCGAGCCATCGTCCGGGTTGTACACGAGGCGCGGCGCTGTGTCCTCCACCTCTCGCCCTCCAAAGCCAACGTCAGCCTGGGTCATCGTTCGCGTGGTCGTTGCCACCGTGACGGTGTTGAATACCAGATCAGCGGCCGTCTCTCACAGTGCCGATGCTGCGAGCCGTAGCTCGCCGTCGATGCGAATGTCGCCGCGCAACGTCCGATTGACGGGGCAGCGCTCCGCGATCTCGGCAAGCCGTGCGCGCTGCTCCTCAGAGAGCGGCCCGCGCACTATGATGCGTTTGCGGATGTAGTCCAGCTTCACGTCCGTCTTGTCGGACTCACTGCAATCGCGCACGTGCACCCGGCTGTGGTCCAGTTCGACCCGTACGCCTTCAACCGGCCACTCCTTCCGTCGAGCATACAGCAGGATGGTCATGGCGGTGCAGGTGCCAAGCGCCGACAGCAGCAGGTCGTACGGACTCGGTCCGGCGTCCTTGCCGCCCGCGTCGGCCGGCTCATCGGCCACGAACTGATGCCCGCCGACCGTGACGGACTGGGCCAGACCATCCTGGCTCTCAACGACGACGGACATTGAAACCTCCTCCCGATTCGTCCGTGAGCGCGGAGCCACCCTCCGCGTTGTGTGCTCCTGCCTGCCCCCGACCCGCCAGCGGCGGCAACACGAGGCACCGCGCCGGCGACGCCACGAAGTCTGCCAACGGGACGGGGGCTGCGGGCACGGCGTCATCTGCAAGGGGCGGACCCGCGACGGATGCATCCAACGGACCCGGCAGCAGCACCAGCGCCGACGTGCCCGCTCGCAAGCGGCGCTCACGTGGACGACGGCTACGGTCCTCGAAGAGCGCCCGTATCAGCGCCGCACAGCCGATGGCCCCACGCTCCGACACCAACAGCCCCATCTCGCGGGCCAGCAGCCGCTGCGTCGCACTGGCCTCGCGTCGCGTAACCGCCACCCTGAGCACCTCACCGCGCTCAGGTGCAACCAATGCGTGTTCGCCGGCGAGCTGCGCGCCACCCGGGCCATCAC
>JBBQBU010000049.1:0-18637 GCA_038318015.1 Chloroflexota bacterium
TCGACGACTTCGGAGCCGAGGCGCAACGCCACAACCGAGCCGACTGCGATGCCGACGACAACTCCGAGGCTGATGCCGATCCCCAACAGTGTGCCTGCCCGAAAGAACGTGTGTGCTTCGTCGTCACTCATCACTGCATCCGAACGAGTGGTACTGCCGCTTCCCAGAGTTCCTCGAGGCGGTAGAAGCCCCGCTGCTCGGCGCTGAAGACGTGGACGACGACATCGCCAAAGTCCATCAACACCCAGCCCGACGACGCCCTACCTTCAACGCGCAGCGGACGCACGCCGTCCTCATTGCGAAGCGACTGCTCGATGTCGCGAACAATAGCCGCGAGCTGCCGCTCACTGGCTGTGCTGAGTACCACAAAGTAATCAGCAACCGTTGCCACAGGCTGAATGTCGAGCAGGACGATATCGCTCGCGAGCTTGTCCGATGCGATCTCGACAATCCGCCGGCCGAGTTCTTGCGGTTCCAGTGCCAACTCCCGATGTGCGAACTAGGTCGCTCGCGTGCAGTATACCATGCCCCTCCCGCCCGCCGATCCATTGCGGAGCAGCCCGTGCGACTGCCGCGCTCGTTGCGGCAGCGCAGTCGCGCTTGTTGCGGCAGCGCAGTCATACCAGTTACCGTAGCCCACGCGCGGGCCACCCGGTGCGCATTGAGAGGCGGGCATGGGCGGGTTGAGGTTGACAGTGCTCGGGTCAGGTGTGGCCTGGGCAAACCCTGGCGGTGTCTGTTCAGGGTATCTGGTGCAAGCGGACGACGCAACCATACTCCTAGACTGCGGCACCGGCACGCTCGGGCGGCTGCGTACGCACGTCGAGCCGAAGTGGCTGGACACCGTGCTGATCTCGCACATGCACGCCGACCACTTTCTTGATCTGGTCGGCCTCCGCTACGGCATGCTCTACGGCGGTTTCGCGGGGGACCGGCCGTTGCGGGTCATGCTCCCACCGGGCGGCTGCGCTCGCCTGGAGCAACTTGGGCTGGCGCTGGACAACGACGCAGGCTTCTTCAGCGATGTGTTCGCGCTGTCGGAGTACGCACCGGACGACGCCGTTGCCGTGGGCAGCGTGACCATCACGTTCAGGCTCGTGCAACACTACATTTCAGCTTACGCCGTGCGCCTGGAAGCCGGACGCACCCTGGCGTACTCTGGCGACTCAGCCCCGTGTGACGCGCTGGTCGAACACGCACGGGGGGCCGACACGCTGCTCTGCGAGGCAGCCCTCCAGCATCGTGGGCAAGACGAAGCCGACGCCCGCAAGCGGGGACACCTGACAGCGGCTGAGGCCGGCGGCATCGCTCAGCAGGCCGGTGTCGGCCGGCTGCTCCTCACCCACGCGCCGCTGGAGCTTGACGATTTGGGGCGAGCCGCCCGCGAGGCGCGAACGACCTACAGGGGGCCGGTCGAACGGGTAGTAGACGGCAAGACCTACGACGTGTAGATCCGTCGGCGCACGGCCACCCGGGGCGTGACGCGGGTGGTCAGGCCGGCTCTTCGTCGTCAGGCTCGTCAACCTCATCAGGAGCCGGGCGCTGCCGACGCCGGATAAGACGCGCTATCAGCGGTCCACCGATTCCAACGACCATCGCCCCTAACGCAATGGTCACGCCGGCCAGTGACAGCATGATGCCGCGTTCCAGCGCACGCGGCGTGAAAGTGAACCGGACCGTATGGCTGCCCGGTGGCAGGGCCACCGCCCGGAATAGGAAATCGGCACGCAGAATCGGCGTCTCTTCGCCATCGATGAAGGCGCGCCAGCCGGGGTAGTAGGGGTCCGTCAACACCAGGAAACCGCCACCCGGTGCCTGCGCGTCGATATCGAGGACCGAGCCGCCCTCTGCCGTGATGACGGCATCCGCGGGCGCGGTCCCGGCGAACGGCCCGATGCCCCCGGCAGGTGCCCCCTCAAGAACCACCTGTCGGCGGGGGTCGAGCGGCCCCTCACGCAGCCGCGCCATTGCGGCCGGACCGTCCGGCGCAAGCACCGCTTCCGGTACCACGAACGCACGCGGATACGCGCCGGGGTTCTCGAAGATGGTCACGTCAGGGTCGGCGTAGGCGACCGTGTACCGGTCCTCGCGCGTCACCTGCGAGACGACATCTTCCTCACGGTCGTAGAAGCCCAATCCGTGCAAAATCGTCCGGCCGGCCGGGTTGGTGTGGCGATACTGCACACGTTCGACCTTGATCCGGCGCGGCAGCGGAATCTCGGCGTACCCCAGGATGCGCTCACTTCCAGCCCCGGTGAGAGTGATAGTGGTCGCAGCCTGAATTGGTCGGTGCGCCACCGTCACGCCGGCGACGCGCGGTCGCCAATCGGCGATCTCGCGGCCCGCCCGGATCGCAACAATGTGCCGCACGCCGTCCGTGTCGGTCAGCAGCAGCTCGCCCACCTGTTCGCCATCGGCAATCGCCTCGCCACCGCTGATCGACGAGATCAGTCGTACCTGCGTGGCTGGCGTCGCATCCTGGTACAGCACGACTTGCCCGTTTGGCGTTCCGACGCCGCCGATCATCAGCGGGCGGCGTGGGTGGAAGCTGACCATCTGATACGAGGGTAGCGATTCCGGACGCGACGTTTCCACGATCCAGCGCACCGACCAGAGGTCGAGCAGGTTGTTGTCAACGGTCTGCACGGACTGGGCGTACCACCGGTGGCGATCAAGTTGGAGCGGGCTGTAGCCTGCCGCCTCGGCCACGCCGTGCGGCAGTAGTTCGTTCGGCTGCGGTACGTCCACGTCGGGCCGGGTCAGGATGCGCCACGGGCCGGCATTCTCGATCAGCATGCGGCCGGCCGGCCCCGGATTCCCGAGATAGGACACGTCCACCAGCGGGTGAAAGTCGCTGGCGAAGACGGCAAGGTCAAGGACCACGACCAGGATCAGGACGGCCTGCCAGGCGCGCCGAAGTTGCGGGAACTCGCGCCACAACAGCAACAGCAGGCCGACGGCCCCCAACAGCACGAGCGGGAAAGCCGTCTTCGGGTTCGCCAGATTCAGGGCGCTGTCCAGCCCGAGCACCACATCCATCGGACGGAGTTGCTGCAACGGATCTTGCGCCTGAGTCAGATAGGTCGCCCCCAACGAAAGCATTGCCGCCGGCCGGTCCTCCTGGATCCAGGCCCGCCACGCCACCAGTTGCGCGACCATGAGCGCCAACAGCGCGAACACGGCGACGTTCAGGGCAAACAGGAACCGGCGGTAGCGGCGGCCCAGTTCAACGGAAGCACTGGCGAGCCAGTCCGCGCCGAACGCAGCGAGCATCGCCAGGCTCAGCGTCGTAATCAACGTGAAGCGCGCCGGTGCCCGCTGGAGGCTCATGCCGGGAACATGCCACAGCCACTCATACAGACCGAACGGCGCATAGCCTCCAAGAGCGGCCACGGCACTGACTAGCGCCGCGACCAGGAAGAACGTCACTGCCCACCGCCGGACGGCCATCGCACCGACCACGGCGAGGACCAGCGGCGCGACGCCGACGTACAGCACGGATTCCCAGAGCTGCCACAGAGACCACTGCCCGCCGTCTGGCGTGCGGAAGAAGAACGGGAAGATCAGCGTCACGAAGTTGACGGGCGGCAGCGAGTACTCAATGGCGTCCTGATACGACCAGCCGAACGCCCGCCACGATTCCTGGCTCAACTCGTAGAGGGGCAGTATCTGCGCGGACGCGATCAGCGCACCGACCGCCCCAACGAAGATGACCATGGCGCAGGCGTCTACCAGCAACAGCGCGCCGGGCAAAACGCCGCTGCGGCCACCGCGCGCCCGCACCTCGCCAATCGCCATCCAGCACTGGCGCACGAGCACGTAGGCAACCAGCATCGCGCCGGAGAGCATCAGCGGCTGCACGTGCGTCGCTAGCGCAGCCACGCCCAGTACCAGCGCCGCCACCCCAAGCAACCCGTGGCCGACCCAACCCTGTCGCGACAGCGCCAGTTCGACGCAGGCCAGCAGCAGCGGCACCCAGACCGTCGCCGCCAGCAGGTTGGCGTGGTGCTGCTGCGCGACAACAAAGCTACCCAGGCCGAACGCCAACCCGCCGACCACTGCGCCGACCGTACCCACACCGAGCGCACGGGCCAGCACGAACGTGCCAAGTACCGCCACGCCGACGTGGAACACGCGCAGGGCCAGGAAGCCCTCAATCGTCGTCAGCAGGTGCGCCGCGAGGTACGACGGCGGGTAGAGTGCGCCAATCTGCCCCTCGGCGAAGAGCGGGAAGCCGCCGAAGACGTTGGGCGACCAGAATGGCAACTCGCCCGCGCGGACGGCCGCGTGCAGAACCGCGAACACAGGATAGAAGAACGTGAACGTGTCCGACTCGGCGTAGACGCCGACGCCGGTGAGCATCGGCCAGAAGACGAGGCAGATGGTCGCCAGGAGGGCGGCCACTGCCGCCCCTTCGACCGCCACAATGGCCGTCAGCGGGTGCGTCAGGAACGGCGACAGCCGCTGCCAGAGGCGCGACGGCTCTCGCGTCTCCGCATCCTCCAGCCGGCTCACCACATGAAGCCGGCCGCGCTGTGCCTCACTACTTGCCATACGCTCCTGCGTCCGAGAAGGTGCCGAAGACCCGGCTGGGGCGCGGCGCGTTCACGACGATGCTGCAGTCAGGGCCGTTCACGCGGACGGCGCGTTGCGCTGGGCGAGTCGGAAGCGCCGCCGCTCTCCGGCGCGGGCGAAACGTGCCCGTTCCGTGTCGGTGGTGAGTTCCAGCGGCTGGACTTCCCGTGGCCGGCCGTCTGGGCCGAGGGCAACGAAGACGAAATAGGCCAGCGAAGTACGCCGACGCTCGCCTGTCACGACCGTCTCCGCGAAGATCGATACTTCTACTTCGATGCTGGAGCGTCCGACCCAGCTTACCTGCGCGTCCACCAGGATCAGGTCGCCAACTTTCACCGGATACTCGAACGTCATCGAGTCGGCAATCACGGTGACGACGCGGCTGCGGGCGTGGCGGGACGCAGCGATGCCGCCCGCCGTGTCCGCAAGCTTCATCAGGGTACCGCCGTGCACATCGCCAGAGGGGTTGGCATCTGCCGGCAGCATCACTTGAGCCAGGACGACGTGGCGTTGCGAGAACACCGTGTCGTCGCTCGTGTGGGCGTCACTCACGCCGCTACCTCCCGCTCTTGATGCGCCTGTTGCACCTCGGGGTCCACCAGGCGCAAACTCGTTCGGCGCGGCGCGGCTGAGAGCGCCCGAATCCCCGCCTCAAGCTGCGCGTCGATGCCGTCGAGCAAGTCGTCGTCTGAGAGGTCGATGGGCACGTCGGGCTTGACGCCAACATCGTTCAGCAGCGTCCCCCGTCCCGACGTGATCGTCAACACGGTGATCTGGATGGCACCGCCGTTCGCCAGCGGGAGCATGCGGGCACCGGCCACGCTGCCGGCCGTCTGGGTGCCAACCACGCGCGCGACGCCGGTCTCTTGCAGCGCCGATCCGAGAATCTCGCCCATGGACGCCGTGCCGCCGTCCACCAGCGTCACGATGGGAACAGCGCGATCCCAGTACGTGCCGGCAACGGGCCGCACCACGCGCTCTCGGCCCGCCCGGTCCACCTGCTGGAACACCACGCCGTCGTGCATGAACCGGCTGGCGACCTTCACGCCCACGTCGATGCGCCCGCCGCCGTTGCCGCGCAAATCCAGAAGCAAGCCGTCTACGACGCGCTGATCCAGTTGCGCAAGTGCTTCGGCCACGCGGTCGTCTACGCTCGGCTCCGGGAACCCGCGAATCTGGAGGTAGCCGATCTTGCTGCCGTCCTGGCGCGGCAACACCGACCACCGCACGAACGGCAGCGTAATCTCGGCGCGGTGGATGGTGAGCCGGAGTGGCGACGGCACGCCACGCCGCTCGACCAGCAGGTCGACGGTCGAGCCGAGTGGCCCGCGAATCTTGCTGATCGCCTGTTCAGACGTGCCGTCCGCAACAGATTCGCCGTTGACGGCCAGAATCCGATCACCGGTCTTCATGCCTGCCCGCGAGGCCGGGCTGTCCTCGAACACTTCGAGCACTACCGTGGACGGCCGCCGCAGCCGCGCACCGATGCCGTCGTAGCGGACTTCACCACGCCGCCACGCCTGGTGCTCCGCGTTCTGGCGCGGGTCGAGATACCGCGTGTGGTTCTCGGCGACGGCGGCAGCCAGCGACCTGATCGCCAGGTCGTCGAAGGCGGCGCGGTCAAGTATCGGAGCGGCACTGTCAGCCACTCGGTCCTGCCACGCATCGAACACGGCCCAGGCCTCGTCTCGTGATGCGTTGGCGGCGAATGTCGGGACGTTCCCTACGGCCGGGCCACGCTCGGCCACCCGCTTCCCCAGGTCGCTGACCGCGGCCGTCAGCAATGCAGCCGGCGTTGGCGGCGACACGAAATTGTCAAGCAGCAAGTCGAACGCCTGCCGTGCCACGCCCTCGGCCCCGGGGGCGGCGGCCATCGTGTCGGTCCCGCTCGCGGCGAGATGCGTCTCGGCGGCCAGCACGATGCCGCGCTGCGCCGCCGGCAAAGTCGCTCCGGCGACCAGCAGCGGCACCAGCACAATCAGCAGCGTCGTCCAGGCCACGAGCCAGGGGCGCACCCGCTTGGCCATTCGCACCTCCGGGGCGGGAGGATAGCGCACCACACCGCCCGATGACCATGCTAGTGGGAACAGTACCGGCCGCCCGGCTCCTGTTCTGACAAGAAGGCGGCGCGCGCCGGGCGTCCTGGTCACGCGGAATGCTCCGTCAGGTGCAGCACACTGGCTGAAACGGCGGCGGGCATCCCAGCGGGGACACCCGTCCCGATACGGTGCCGATGCGCTCGCACGATCGTCAATCCGCCCCCTATCCGTCCGGCACCAGCAGCCGACCGGGGCGGCCACTCTGTGCACAGTAGGCATCCACAACGGCCCTCCCGACACCTGCCGCCGCGCCCGCGCGCGTCACCGCGATGATCGAGCCGCCGAAGCCGCCGCCGGTTAGCCGCGCGCCAATAACGCCCGGCTGCGCCGTCGCCAGCTCCACCAGCAGGTCGATCTCCGACACGGAGACGGCGTAGTCGTCGCGCATTGAGGCGTGGGATGCCGCCAACAGCCCGCCCAGCGCATCGAACCGCCCGGCCTTGAGTGCCGCCACCGTGTCCAACACGCGCCGGTTCTCGGTGACAACGTGGCGGGCGCGGCGATTGAGCGGCTCCGGCAAGGCATTGATGCGGTCCAGGTCGGAGACGCCCACGTCGCGCAGAGAGGCCACCCCAAGCAGTTGGCAGGCGCGCTCGCACTCGCTCCGGCGCGTGTTGTACTCGCCGGCCGCGTTGCTGTGCGCCACGCCCGACCCGATGACGGCAAGCTCCAGGTCGCTCGGGAACGGCACCCGCTCAACGGCAAGCGAGCGCGTATCGACGAACAGCGCGTGCGCCTCGTCGCCGAGGCTGGCGCACAACTGGTCCATGATGCCAACGCGTGCGCCGACGAACTCCACTTCCGCCCGCTGGGCCAGCCGCGCCAGCGTCACGTCGTCCAGGGTCAGGGCAAAGGCGTCGCGCAAGGCCCGTGCGACGGCCACCAGTAGGGCGGCGCTCGACGCCAGCCCGCTGCCGAGCGGCACGTCAGACTCAAGCGCCAGATCAAAGCCGCCAACCGCATGCCCGGCCGCACCAAGCACCGAGGTCACGCCCTGCACATAATCCAGCCAGCCCCGGCCAGCCGTCTCCCCACCGACGACGTACTGGGCCGTGGTCGCGTCGTCGCGCTCGCGGCTCGACACCCGTGCCGTGCGGTCGTTGCCGGCGGCACGGGCGATGGCCACGCGCGTCCGCAGCGGTACCGCCAGCGGTAACACGAAGCCGTCGTTGTAGTCGGTGTGCTCGCCAATAAGGTTGACGCGCCCCGGTGCGGACACGACAGCAACAGGCGTACGCCCGTACGTCGCCACGAAACGGGCGATCAGGGCCGCGTCACCAGCCGCCACGGCGGTCGGCGCCCCGGCCCGCTCATCAGGTACCGAAGAGGTCATCGGCTGTGACTCCCCACTTCGCGAACATCGCTTGCTCCTCGGCCGGCCCCTTGACCTTCTTGAAGCGGGCCGACTTGACGCCCCGGACGCGTTGCTCGCAGTCGTACCACGTGGTGTGGCGGGCCGGGATGCCGTCCACCAGGCTGATGTACGACGTGCCCGGCGGCGGAGCCTTCGCACTGGACGGCCGTTGCGGGCCGCTGCGGGTCGCCGCGGCCCCGTCGGAGACACCAACCGCCGCGCGCGGTCGGGTGGCAGCACCGCGCGGCTGAAGCGGCTGCACCGAGTTCGCAAACCACGTCGCAATCTGGTCGCAGCGCTCGTTGCCAGGCACACCGGAATGGCCTTTGGCCCACTCCCAGGTCAGCTTCTTCGTCGCGAGGCTGTCAAGCTCTTCCCAGAGATCGCGATTCACGACCGGCTGCCCGGTGCTGGTCATCCAGCCCTTGCGCTTCCAGCCCGCGATCCATTCGGTGATGCCGCGCAGCACATACTGACTGTCCGAGACGATGGTAGGGGACGGCCAGTCCAGCGTGGCCCGCACGGCTTCAATAGCGGCCCTCAGTTCCATGCGATTATTGGTCGTCTGATAGTCCGCGCCCCCAAACTCGATGACGCGGCCGTCCGGATACTCGACGTGGACGCCCCAGCCGCCGGGGCCGGGATTCCCGATGCAGCCGCCGTCGGTGTAGGCCAGCGGGCCGCCCTTCTGTTCGCTCATGCAGCGCAGTATACCGACGCGCTCGGACACCACTCGGCAGCCGCGTTGGCCGTGCCTGCTACGATCCGACAGACAGGTTCGCGACGTAGGCACGACAGGAGGCACCCAGATGCCACAGGCTGCAATCCCGCTGCATTGTGTCGAGCACGGCGTTAGTGGCGTTGGCCCGGTCGTGCTGCTCCACGGCTTCCCGCTCAACGGCGCGATGTGGGACGACCTCGTGCCTGCATTGGCCGACCGCTACCACCTGATCGTGCCGGACCTGCGCGGCCACGGCCAGACGGCGATGCCGCCCGGCCCATACGAGATGGCTGACCACGCGGCCGATGTCGTGGCATTGCTCGACAAGTTGGGCGTTGAGCGGACGGAAATCGTCGGGTTGTCGATGGGCGGGTACATCGCGCTCCAACTGATGATGACGTACCCCGAGCGGATCACCGCCGCCGTCCTGGCCGACACGATGGGGCGCGACGACGGCGAGGACCGGCGCAAGGCCCGCGCAGCCCAGGCTGAGGTCATCCGAACTGAAGGCCTGGCGCAGTTCGCCGGGATGGTGCTGCCGCGCATGTTCTCGGCGGCAGCGTACGGCAGCCGCCCCGATCTGGTCGAGCGGTTCCGCCGGACCATCACCGGTCAGCGGCCAGAGGGCGTTGTCGCCGCGCTGTTGGGGTTGGCCTCACGACCGCACATGCTCGCACCGCTCGCCAAGCTCACCGTGCCGACGCTGGTGCTCGTCGGCGGAGAGGACGCCGCGACGACGCCGGACGACTCTCGCGAACTTGCTGCCACGATCCCCGGTGCTGAGCTGATCATGCTACCGGGGGCGGGCCACATGTCCTGCTGGGAAGACCCGGCCGGCTTTAGCGCCGCCGTTCGCGCCTTCCTGGACCGGACGGTCGGCGCGTCGGCCTGACCGGAGCGCCGAACCTTTGCGCTGAACACGGGAATATGAAATACAGCACAGGTAAACGTCTGTTCCGTAAGGTTGTATGACCGTTCTGGCTCGCCGCCAGGGACGCCCCCGCGCTTTCGCTGCTGCTCCGCCCATCTGTTCCCACTGCGCTGATCGCTCAATTCGTTCTGTGAGAGTCTGGTGTTGTCGCCAATGTATGCCGCAGACCCGTTCTATCGACTCGGCCTCTGGATGGCCCATCGCCGCTGGTTCGTGATTGCCGCCTGGGTTGCGCTGCTGCTGGCGGCGCTGCCGGCCCTCCCGAACGCCTCGCACGCGCTGTCGCCGGGCGGCTTCTCAACGTCGAACCTTGAGGCACAGCGCGCGTCGAACCAGATTCAGTCGGCGCTTGGGGAAAACCCGTCCGCGCTGCTGGTCATCTTCTCGCATCCGACGCTTGAGACGACAGACCCGGCCTACCTTGCCGCAGTGGACGCTTCGCTGCGCGACCTTCGCAATTTGGATCTCGTGGCACGCGTCACCACCCACCGCGACAACCCACGACAGGCCGCCCCCGACCGCCACACCGCCTACGCCGTGATCGCGCTACGGTCGCTACCGGACGAGTTTCGCGGGGTCATCCCGAAGGTCAACGGCGCGCTCCAGCCGAGCGGCCTTGACATGACGCTGACCGGCGCTCCGGTCTTCTTCAGCGACATCCAGTCCGTCACCGAGCGCGACCTGCGTCGCGCCGAGATCATCTCGTTCCCGTTCGCGGGGTTGGCGCTGGTGCTGGTGTTCGGCTCGTTGGTGGCGGCGGCGGTGCCGGCCATCATCGGCGGTACGGCCGTCATCGTGACCCTCGGCGTCATCGTGCTGATGACCGCCGTCACGGACGTATCCATCTTCGCCATGAGCCTGGTGAGCATGCTCGGGTTGGGCCTGGGCATCGACTACTCGCTGTTCGTCGTGAGCCGCTTTCGCGACGAGCTGGCCGAGCGTGACGTGCCGGACGCAATCGGCGTGGCGATGGCGACGGCCGGCAAGTCGGTCCTCTTCTCTGGACTGACCGTCTTCATTGGCTTGCTCGGCCTGACAACGTTCACGTTTAACGCGCTTCGGTCCCTCGGGCTGGCCGGCTCGGTGGTCGTGGCGCTCTCGGTGCTGGCCGCGCTGACACTGCTGCCGGCCATCCTGGCGGTCGCTGGCCGCCGCATCGACGCACTGACGGTCCTACGTACGGGACGGGGCGGCGTCGGCTTCTGGCACGCCATTGCCGGCCGCGTCATGAAGCGCTCGGGACTGGTCTTCGTCGCCGTCCTGGCCTTCCTGTTGCTCCTCGGGTCGCCGTTCATTCATGTCAAGTTCGGCGCACCGGACGCCTCAATCTTACCGACTGATGTGCAGTCGCGGCAGGGCTTCGACCAGTTGCGGACGGCGTTCGGTGAAGGTGAGATCTCGCCGATCCTGATTGCCGTGACGGCCCCGGCCGCCATCACGCAGCCCGAGCGGCTGCTGGCGCTGAACGAGTTTGTGGCCCGCGTCCGAGCCGACAGCCGCGTTGAGCGCGTGGACAGCATTGTCAGCATGGACCCGCGGCTGACGCTCGACCAGCACCTGTTGATCTTCAGCGATCCGATGAACATCGCCGATCCGTATGCCCGCGCCCTGGCCGCCGATACGACCCGCGAGCGATTCACGCTGGTCCGCGTCGTCAGTAAGTACGGTCAGACGACCGACCTGTCCAAGTCGTTGGTGAAGGCAATCCGCAACACGCCGATCACGGGCGACCTGTCGTTCTCGGTGGCGGGCGGCACGGCTGGTGTCATCGACTACTCGGAGGGGCTGTACTCGGAGTTCCCGCGCGCCCTGCTGTTCATCGTGATTGCCACCTACATCGTCTTGCTGCTGCTGTTCCGCTCGGTCATTCTGCCGCTGAAGGCGCTGGTGATGAACACCCTGAGCATCCTGGCGAGCTACGGCGCGCTCGTGGTCGTCTTTCAGGACGGCGCTCTGTCTGGACTGCTCGGGTTCCAGCCGCTCGGCTTCATCGAGGCCAGCCTGCCGATCATCATGTTCTGCGTGCTGTTCGGCCTCAGCATGGACTACGAAGTCTTCCTGCTGTCGCGAGTCAAGGAAGCGTACGACGGCGGTCTGGACAACACCCAGAGCGTGGCGGTCGGGCTAGAGAGCAGCGGGCGGCTCATTACCAGCGCTGCGGCCATTGTCGTGCTGGTCAGTGGCAGTTTCATCGCCGCCGACATCATCCTCATCAAGGCGCTGGGCCTGGGGACAGCTATCGCGGTGCTGCTCGATGCAACCGTCGTGCGGGCATTGCTGGTGCCGGCGTCGATGCAGTTGCTTGGCGACTGGAACTGGTGGGCACCGCGCGCGGTCTTGCGACTGCTGCCGGCGCGGCACGGAGGGACAGTCTGATGGACAAGGAGACACGATTGCACCGGGGGCCGATCTTCCAGGGGCCGCTTTCTCGCCGGCGTGCTCTGCTGCTGCTCGGCGGCGCGACGTTCGCCGCAGCCTGTAGCGCACCGCCCGAACCGGCCCTGCCACCGGCCCCTGCCCCGACGCCCGTCACCTATGCGCCGGTCACGTTCCCGAAGGACGAAGCGCCGCACAACGACCTGACGGAGTGGTGGTACTATACGGGCCACCTTGAAGCCGACGATGGCCGCCGCTGGGGCTTTGAACTGGTGACGTTCCAGATTCTGCGGGCGACACTCGAACCGTTCTACGTCGCGCATTTCGCCGTCACGGACCACCGACGCAAGCAGTTCCGCTACGAGGACCGAAGTGTCTTCGGTCGGCAGCAGCAACCACCTGAGGGCTTCGCGCTTGATGTCGGTGGCTGGCAGATGCGCGGCCTGCTCGGGAACGACGTGCTGCAGGCAGCCATGCCCGAGTACGCCATAGACCTGAAGCTGACAACGCGCCGCCCGCCGGTCCTGCACGATGGTGGCCTCGTGACGTTCGGGCCGGCCGGCGACTCGTATTACTATTCACGGACCCGGATGGAGATCACCGGCACCATTGAGGATCACGGCGAGCGCATCCAGGTGCGCGGCCTGTCATGGTTCGACAAGCAGTGGGGCAACTTCCTGGTGATGGGCGGCGGCTGGGACTGGTTCAGCCTGCAACTGGACGACGGCACAGACCTGATGCTGAATCTGATCCGCAATCCCGCCGGCGAGACGACCATCGCGTACGGTACGCTGGTTACACTAGACGGAGCGTTCCAGCACCTGCCGGCGGGTGCGTTCGAGGTGACGCCGCTCGGTACCTGGACCAGTCCGCACACCGGCTTCACCTACCCGAGCGGCTGGCGCGCGACGGTATCAGCGGCCGACCTGGATCTGCGGATCAGCCCGGTCATTCCTGACCAGGAGCTTGATACCCGCAAGTCCACCGGCATGGTCTACTGGGAGGGCGCACAGAGCGTCGTGGGCACCCGCAAGGGGATACCCGTCGGCGGGCAAGGATACGTCGAGTTGGTCGGCTACGGTCCGTAACTGAGTTCCCGAGCACAGGATGCGAGGGCGGGCAAGACGATTCACCTGGCAGGCACGATGAGTCACTGAAGCGGCGCGACGAATCGCGCCCGGATAGCGGCCAGTCGCCGCTCAGTTGTAGCGGCCCGTCAGCGTAACGTAGCCGAGCTTCTCCAGCTCGCGGACCGTCAGTGAGCGCGTCTCAGGCTGCAACCACCAGTTCGTCTTCCGCCACGCACCATCCGGTGCCGACCGGCCGATGACGCGGACGTCGGTGCCCTCGTAGACGCCTCGGAACGTCAGGACCGCGCGGTTGAGATGGTATGGCGACGTCACCAGCACGGCGCTGTGGAGGCCATGCGCCAGGAGGATCTCCCGCGTGTTGACCGCGTTCCCATACGTATCGTCTGCCAACGGATCGACGAGGATGGCGGACGGCGGCACACCATCCGCCAACGCCATCGTTCGCATCACGTCGGCGTTGGAGTGCGTGCCATCCCAGGCCGCGCCCGAGAAGAGAATGTGCGGCGCCCACCCGGCCTGATACAGCCGCACGCCGTCACGGTAGCGCGCCAGCGCCTCGTCGCCGCTGACCACGATGATGACGTCACTTGGTTGCAGTGGCTCCAATGGGCCTTCAAGGAGAAAGCCCGGAGCCACAAAGACCGCGCCGGCCCCGACCAGTACGAGCAGGGAGAGTGCGGCAAGCCACCGTGCCACGGATCGCCATCCTCCACGGCTCGCCTGTTTTCAGTGCTGACGAGTATACGAAGCGGCCCGTGCGCCACGCGACCAATCGCGCCAGGCTGTCGGACTCGTCACCTGACGACATGTCCGAATATGACAGCGCGAGCCTGCCCACAACCCAGGCTGCCGGGACAGTCTTTCCGACCAGCATCCCCGAACCTGTGCCCGCGCCGACTGCTGCAAGGGCCCCGTTTCGCTGCTCGCCGCACGAAAGCTCCACTGTCAGCGTTCGCCGTTGGTGCGCCATACTGCCTCATGCACAATTAAACGGTCGCGATGGTGCGTGAGGGCGTTTGCATGGTCGCGCCCGTAGCGCCGCGCCCCGCCGATGCTGCCCGAACCGCCCACAGTCAACGACGCAAAGGAGTCCGGTGGTGAGCCTGCGTGTCTTCTGCGTCTCGTTGCCAAAGTGCGGGACGCATCTGTTGCGGTCGTGCCTGTTGCGGCTCGGACTGGATCACTCAGCGTTCGAAGTGAGCGCCGAGCGGGAACTGGCTGTGCAGGCCACCTACCGAACCTACCAGGTAGACGACCCGGAACGGTGGTTCTGGGGGAATGCGCCCTCAGTTGTAGCGCCTTCACTCATTGAAAGGGGCTTCCAGGCGCTCCTGGCCGAACTTGCGAACCTGCAGCCCGGTACGTTCCTGCACGGCCACTACGCCTACGAACCGCGCCTTGCCGCCGCCCTCCGGACACACGGAATTGCGGTCGTCGTCATCTCCCGCGATCCGCGAGCGGCGCTCCTGAGCATGGCCGACTACCTGTTGCAACGGCGCGAGCCACGAGAACTCGCACAGCGCCTACCAACGGAGACGGCTGCCCTCTACGAAGCTCTCGTGGCCGGCAACGACGTGGTGCGCTCGCTCCAGGAAAATTTCGACGCATACCGGGACTGGCTCGACGACCCCGAGGCGCTCGTCGTGCATTTCGAGGATCTGGTCGGGCCGCAAGGTGGCGGCTCGATCGGGCGCCAGGCCGCTACGATCACGCGAATTGCCCAGCACGCCGGCCTGGAGGCGTCACCAGCACTGGTCGCTCGGGCCATGCAGCAGACCTTCGACCGAGCGTCGCCAACATTCTCTCACGGCCACAGTGAGCGGTGGCGGGAGACACTACCGGCCTCGGTGCTGTCCCTGGTCGAGTGGCAAGCGTCGGCCGCTCTGGCGACCTGGAGCGCGCCGGCCGTCCCCGCCGAGGACGATCGTCGCGAGACGGCGACGATGTTGGCTGCCTGGACGGCTGCACTCGCCGAGGGATCGGCGCCGGCCGACATTGAGGCCTCAACACTGCGGGCTGAGATCGCCAGAAAGCAGGCGATCATCGACGAGTGGGTGGGGCGTGCCTTTGCCTTGCAGGAGGCAGCGTGGAAGCACGCGGCAACTGAGCAGGGCCTGATGTCAGCCCTGGATGACGGCAACGCGCGACTCGCACTGATCTATCAGCAGCAAGAGAACATTGCTGCCCTCATCCGCGAGCGGGACCGCGCCTACGCCGACAGTGACGAGCGCCTCGCGTTGATTCACCAGCAACAGGCGGCGCTGGCGGACCTTCGTGCACAGCGGACACGATTCGCCGAAGAGAGCGACGAGCGGCTCGCGCTGATTCACCGCCAGCAGGCCCGCATCAACGACCTGATTGTCGAACGTGACCACTTCGCCGTCGAGTATGCGCTGAGCCGAGGATGGATCGCGGCACGGCCTCACCGTGTGGAAGAGCCGGCACACCGAGCCGGCACCGCCCCCCGTCAGGGGCCGCCTCCGACCCCGGCCACCAGCGACTGAGTGAGCGCCGGGCCTCGCCCCAGTCACGCGCATGGGTCCGTGGCGCGGAACCTGCAAGCACGCTGCCATGACACCACCGTACTGGGTCAGGCCCGACCAAGCGCGCCTCCAATTGCTTACGCACTGCTCGATCTTGTTGCTCACTGCGGTGCCGTGATCTGGGCAGAGACTGTATCTGGGCAGAGACTGTCACGTTGCGTTCATGTCACGTGCGCATCGGACAGCCACGGTCTTCGTTCTGACTGTGGGAAGCGACGGGATTGAACGTTCCCAATCTGGGCCGTTCTGACACGTTGGCCGTCTCCTCAGATGGCAACAGAGCGTTCTTGACACATCTGATATGAAGGCACCTGCCAGGGACGTGCGGATCTCGTGAGTTCTACGGCGCGGGGTGGGTAGAATGGTTGTGCAAGCGTGGAACAGCGTGAAGGGAATCCGATGACGCCAGAGCGAGTTCCTGAAGGTGAGTTGCAGGCAACTGCCATACTTGCCGCCCAGGAGGGAAGGTTGCGCGTGCTTCATGCACTGCGTACCGAGGCCCGGCTCGTCGATGGATTTGAAGCGGCGTACGTAGGCTTCGTCCGGACCCTCCGTGAGCGACTGCACCCACGTGGCGTGACTGACATCCGCACGGTCACGCTTGACGACGGGTTGATTCTGTCTGTGGACGTGGGCGACCGCCTCGGTTGCGACGTGTTCTACGGTTACTACGAAGAGGCATTTGACGCGCGCATTTTCACGAAGTCGCTTCAGCCTGGGGCGACAGTCGTCGATATTGGCGCAAACTTCGGGTTCTACGCGCTGCTGTCGGCGCGAGCAGCCGGCGATGCCTCCACAATTCATGCCTTCGAGCCAGACCCAAATGCCCTGCAGATGCTCGAAGCAAACATTGCGGCGAACGGTTTCGTGGGCCGCGTCGTTCCCTGGCACGTCGCCGTTGGCGAAGCGGACGGGACCGTTGAACTCCAGTTGGCGGCTGAAAGTGCGTTCACATCGGTCCGACCCACCGGCCGCTCTGAGATGCGCGGCTCCGTGCACGTGTCGATGCGAAGCCTGGATTCGTTCGCGGCTGAGCACGGCATCACGAGCATTGACGCCCTAAAAGTTGACGCCGAGGGACTTGAAGGGCAGATTCTGCGGGGGGCGCAGGGACTCTTGCGGTCGTCGTCCGACCCGGTGGTTTTGCTTGAGGTGAGCGCCAAGAACCTGACGGATGCGCTGCAGGGCGAACTCAGTGACGTCCTCGCGGACTTGCTGGGTGAAGGCTTCGTCGCACTGCGGCCCGACGCCGGCAGTCCCGAGGGATTGCGCCGCGTCGAGAATGCCTCCGACATCGCGCACCTCTCCAACACCAACGTCTTTCTGGTGCGGGCAGGCGGGGCCGCCGAGCGTCGGTTGCGCGACGTGACGCGGTCCGAGATGGGCGAACCGACCGCCATGCTTGACGTAGGCCACGCCGACGCGGACAGTCGAATCGTGCATGTGTACGAGGGCGTGGACCCGGCGGTCGTTGCCAGCGCCCTTGACGAACGCGACGCGTTGCGGCAGCAGGTGGCAGCGCTGACGGCAAAGTTGGTCGCTGTCGGAGAACTGCCCGAGCGCGCATACCCGGATGCCGAGCGCTTGCGTTCGGAGAATCGCGACCTGACCAGCATGGTGCAACACCTGTCGGCCACACGCAAAGAGTTGCGAACTGCTACAGAGCAGGGCGAGGCCGTCGTTGAACGCCAATCAGCCGAGGTGCAGACCTTACGCGATGCTCAGCAGAACGCCAAGCGCATGATTCGGCGGCAAGACGAGCAGTTGGCCGAAGCTTATGCGAAGGTGGCGCAAGTCCAACATGACATGCAGCTTCTGCGCGAGGAAAGCGAGGCTGTCATGCAACGGCAGTCGGCAGAAGTCGCAGAACTCCGTGACGCATTGCAGCAGGCAAGCGTCTCAATCCAGCGGCAACAGGGTGAGATAGCCACGCTGCGTTGCCGAGATACTGCGGAGGAGCAGGCGAGACTCTGGCGCGAGATGGTGGAACGCCAGGAAGTCGAGGTCCAACAACTGCGCGCTGCGGTCGAGCGGGCGCAGGGTCAACTGGAAGATTGGCGTGTGCTGTCAGAGCGCCTGGTTTCCGAGAATGAGGACCGGCGCGAGCGACTCAACGATGCCCAGCGTCGCATGTTTGAGAAGCGCGAATTGGTCGATCAGTTGTGGGCGAAGCTCTCCGCCGCTCGGGCAGACCGTGACCTCTTGCAGGCCCGCTGCACGGAGCTGATGCACGAGATCGGGCGGCTGCGTGAAGAACGAACCGTGAGGTCTGTGGACATCAGCGGGAATACTGCACGTCGTCTGGGTTGAGTGCGACCCTGGCCGTGAACTACCATCCGCTGCGAACGTGCCGAGGATGCGCGTAGGATGTAGTCAATGTCGGATAGCCTCAAGGCGGCCGGAACCACGGTGCGGCGCGTGTTGCGCGGATCAGTCGGCAGGCTGCGGCGGGCGGGCGCGGTGTTGATCGATGGCGAACCGTCGCAGTCAGCAAGTAGCGGACAGCCGCCAGCCCGTGTCGTGCAAACAGTAGCCGCAACATCGGCAGCCGCAGCCCAGCTACCCGCTGCCGCGCAGCCGCTCGCCGCCCCGCCTGCGCCCGCAGAGCCTGTGCGCCAGTATCTTAACGGCGGCAGGATTGCCTGGTCGCCTGGGTACAAGCCGTACCGCAACGGCGAGCTGCATCGTGTGGTGCGTGACGAGCAGGTGCTCGAAACATTCCGCGCGGGTGCGCCGCTTCCGGCCGGGTACGCCTTCGGGCTGGACGAGAGACTCGTCGAGTACCCCTGGATGCTGGCGCGCATGCCAGAAGCCGCTGGCCGCGTTCTGGATGCCGGCTCGACGCTCAACTATCCGTACTTGCTGGATTTGCCACAGCTTGCGAACAAGCAGATTGTGATTGTGACGCTGGCACCCGAGACGATGGAGCGCCGCCCGAACGTCTCGT
>JBBQBU010000050.1:0-18503 GCA_038318015.1 Chloroflexota bacterium
GGACGGCTACACGTCGGGCCGCGGCATGGGCATAGGCCTGCCGGGCACGCGCCGGCTGATGGACGAGATGTCCATCGACAGTGCGGTTGGGCGCGGCACCATCGTGACGATTCGCAAATGGCGGCGGTAGCGTGGAGCGTGGAGCGTGTGTGGCAACGCATGATACGCTCAACCCTCGACGTCGATCAGGCGCGACGCGAAGCACGAAGACTTGCCACCGCCCTGGGCTTTGACCGTGGCGACGCCGAGGCCGTAGCTCTCACGGCCTCGGAACTCGCCATGAACCTGCACCGCTACGCCACAGACGGCAGCATCGCGCTGCGCGTGATCGTGAAGGACGGCCGGCGTGGCCTGGAAATCGAGAGCGTGGACGCTGGCCCCGGCATCGCCAACTCTGGACTTGCGCTGCAGGATGGGTACTCCACCGGCGGCGGCCTCGGATCCGGCCTCCCGTCAGCGCGCCGCCTCATGGACGATTTTGCCCTGACGACGGAACCATCTGGTACCAGGATTGTCGCGCGAAAATGGCTGAAAACCCGGAAGACCACATCGTCATCGGCGTAGCGAGCCGCCCGCACCCGGCCGAAACGGTCAACGGTGATGCCTACGCTGTCCACTGGTGGAACGGCCTCTGCCGCATCGCCGTCATTGATGGGCTGGGGCACGGCAAGGATGCTGCTGCTGCCTCCGCGCGGGCCGTCGAGGTGCTGGCCGCGCATCCTGAATTGGACCCGGCCGAAGCGCTACGCCGCTGCCACGCCGCGCTCGCAGGGACGCGCGGCGCGGCTATGTCGGTCGCGCGCATTGATGCGGCGCGGCACGAACTGGTGTACGCCGGAATCGGCAACGTCGAGGCACGCATCTGGCAGCGCGGCAAGCATGAGCGGCTAATCGTCTATCGCGGCATCATCGGGTCGGCCATGCGAACGGTGCGGCCGTTCACGGTGCAGCTTGCGGATACCTGGACATTCCTGATGCACTCGGATGGCATCAGCACCCGCGCCGACCTCCAGGCACCCGGCATCCCGCCTGCCGCCGACCCGACGACGCTGGCCGAGGCCGTCTTGCAGGCGTTTGGCCGCCAGCACGACGATGCCATGGCCGTGGTCGCGATGTCGAACGGCACAGTGGCGGCCGGGCCGGCGCACGACGCCACTACCGCCATCTGACCCGTACCGCAGCGGCCTCAGGTGCCGTCAGTGCCCGCGAGCCAGGCCTGCACCGTGGCCGCGAACTGCCCGAAGGTGAGCGGCTTGGTCAGGTAATCGTTCATGCCAGCCGCGATGCACCGTTCCCGATCCGTGGCATAGGCGCTGGCCGTGAGCGCGATGATCGGGACATGGGCGGCCAGTCCGGGGAGTTGTCGAATCTGGCGCGCTGCCGCGATGCCGTCGAGTTCCGGCAGGTGGCAATCCATCAGGACCAGGGCGTAGGGCGTGCCTTCGGCGGCAGCGCGGACCGCCGCGTGCCCGTTCGACACGATATCGACCTCGTAGCCCAGGCGCTCGCACATCAGCCGAATGATGCGCTGGTTCATCGTGCTGTCTTCGGCCAACAGCAGGCGTGGGCGCGGCGCAGCCTGTCCCACGGCGGCGCTGGCCGCTGCATGCGGCATGGCCGGTACGTCGGTCCCGTGCGCCGGCGACCCATCGCCCGCCACACCAGCGCCGGGGAACGTCGCGGACCCGTCACCTGGGGCACCTGGGGCACCAGGCGGCGCGACCTGGGCAGCAGGTAGGCCCAACTGCACGGTGAAGCAGAAGGTGCTGCCTCGGCCCTCGGTGCTCTCGACTGAGATGGTGCCGCCCATCATCTCGACCAGTTGCCGGCAGATCGCCAGCCCCAGACCGGTGCCGCCGTAGCGCCGCGTGGTCGAACTGTCAGCCTGCACGAATGGCTCGAAGAGGGCCGCCTGCACGGACGGTGAAATGCCGATGCCAGTGTCCCGCACGGCGACTTCGAGCGTCACTGTTGCGGGTGCCTGCGCCGCCGCGCGGGCCGCGACGTGCACGTCGCCATCCGCCGTGAACTTGATGGCGTTGTTCAGCAAGTTGATGAGCACCTGACTGAGCCGGCCAGGATCGCCAAACGCCACGGCCGGAATGTCCGGCGCAACGTCCACGGTCAGCGCCAGCCCCTGCAAGCGCGCGGCTGGCCGGCACAACTCGACGATGCCCCGGAGCACCTGGGCCGGCTCCATCTGCGTCACGTCGAGTTCCAGCCGGCCGGCGGTGATCTTCGCGAAGTCCAACACGTCGTTGAGGATCGTCAGCAGCATGCCGCCGCTGGTGCTCACCATCGTCACGAGTTCGAGTTGATCCGCCGCCAGTTTGGAGTCGAGCAGCAACTCGGTGCAGCCGATGATGCCGTTCAGTGGCGTCCGAATCTCGTGGCTCATCATCGCCAGGAATTCCGACTTTGCGTGGTCGGCTGCGCGTGCGGCCTGGGTAGCGGCGGCCTCGGCGGCGAAGAGCCGCGCGTTGCGGATGGCGGCGGCGGCCTGCGCTAACAGGCTGTCGAGCAGGCTGTGATCGTAGGCGCTGAAGCTGAACGGCTGCCCCCCGTTGAGTGAGAGCACCGCCACGACGCTGCCGTCCATCAGGACCGGCGCAGTGTAGGCGCTCACCAGCCCATGCGCGCGGTACCAGTCCAGTCCGCCCACCCGCCCGTCCGTAAACACATCGTTCGCGAGCATCGGTTGCCGGTGGGCAGCGACCCAGCCGGCGCTGCCCTGCCCGAAGCGGGCCTGCCGGAACGTCTGGCCCTGGCCCATGATCTCGTTGGAGAATGCGCGCAGTTCCAGCACCTCGCGCTCCTCGTCCACGAGCCAGAACGAGGCGACAGCCGCACCCATCAGCGTCGCGGCGGCCTGCGCGATGGCGTGCAACACGTGGTCCATGTCCAGCGAGGCCGAGACCAGTTGGTTCAGGCCCGTCAGCAGGCGCTGCCGCTTCAGCCGTTGTTGTGAGGCCCGCTCTGACGGCTTGTGTCCGCCGGGCGCAAGACGAATGGTCCGTTGGCCGCGCTTCAGCAGCCGTCGTCCGATCAGCACATGCAGCGACGTCCGCACGGGTGAGGGCGTGGGTGCTTGCGGCGAAGCATCTTGCATCAAGGAAACGTACAGCTCCCGTGGTGTCGCGGCATGTGTCGGTGCGAGTCTACCGCTCGGAGGCGTCGCCTGACGACCAGCCCCGCAACAGCCCGGCGGCACCGGCCAGCGCCGCCCCGACCCCCAGGTTGGAGAGCATGACGGCGTTCTCGATGCCGCGCGTGAAGTCCAGGCGGGCATCCTCGGCCAGTGCCCGGCGGAGCGGCTCCATCAACAGTTCGCCGGCCCCCAGCGCCACACTGCCGCCAATGACGACGCGGTCCAGGTCCAGCAGCGCCGCCGCTGCCGCGATGCCCCTCCCCACGGCAATGCCGGCCTCTTCGACGAACTGCCGCGCAGTCGGCTCGCCGGCCCGCGCCGCATCCACAATGTCGTGACCGTTCGGGGCGGCCGGCAGCGTCGGCAACAGCCCCTGCGCCTTCGCCAGCAGCGCCCGTTTCGCCAGCCCAGTCCCGGACGCGACGCCCTCCACGCAGCCGAGCGCCCCGCAGCCGCACGGCGGCCCGCCGCGATACGCGATGATGTGGCCGACGTGGCCGGCGTTGCCCCGAACGCCGTGGATCAGCCGCCCGTCCTCCACGATGCCGCCGCCGACGCCCGTGGAGACGACCATTCCGAGCAAGCAGCGCGCACCCTGCCCCAGCCCGAAATGGTATTCGCCCATCGCCAGCGCCTTCGCGTCGTTGTCTACGACGGCCGGACGGCCGTACCGCTCCTGCAGCACGTCACGCAGCGGGAAATCGTCCCAGGCGGCGATATTCAGCGGCGACACGCGACCTTCTGGGTAGAGCATCGGGCCGCCGCAGCCGACACCGATGCCCAGGAGGTCTGCGGGCGCGACCTGGCCGGCGGCAAGCACGCGGTCACAGAGCGCCACCAGATCAGCGAACAGTTCGTCGCCGGTGACATGGCCGCGCGTGGGGACGGCGTCCTGCGCGGCGACGCTGCCGTCCGCACGCACCAGCCCGACCGCCATCTTGGTGCCGCCGATGTCGAGCGCCAGGGTCCAGACTCGGGCGTCCGCCGTCACGTTCAGCCTCCCATGCCCCTGACGGGCGACTTGCGACCGGGTTCCCCTTCTCTCGCTTGCAGGAGACACGGGGATCCAACCGCAGTTGAGGGGCCCCGTCGTTTGTGAGGGGGCAGAGGGTGAGGGGGGCGTCCCCCGTTCGGTGCTCCCGTATACTACACCCTCGTCATGCGTCGGCTGACCGCTCGCCTGCTCCTCGTGCTCTCTGGACTCCTTCTTGGCCTCCTGATGGTCGAGGCCGCGTTCAGAATCGCCGGGCCAAACATCCCGCTTGACCTGACGATGGCGCGCTTTCAGGCGTACCACCCGGTGTACGGGTTCTTCCACCAGCCAGGCGTCAGCGGTTGGGTCCGCACTGACGAGTTCACCAGCTACGTGAAGTTCAACACCCGGGGCTTGCGCGGCCCCGAGGTCGCCACCCCGAAGCCGGCCGGCACGTTCCGCGCGCTGGTGCTGGGCGACTCGGTGGTGGAGGGCGCGCAGGTGGCCGAGGATGCCACGATGGCCGCCCGCCTGCAGACTGAGCTTGCCGCCGTCGCCCCTGGCCGCCGCGTCGAGACGGTGAACGCCGGCGTGGCCGGCTTCGGCACCGGACAGCAACTGTTGTTTCTCGAGCGCGAGGGATTGGCCTACCAGCCAGACGTGCTGGTGCTGGTGTTCACCATCGCCAACGACGCCGCCGACAACAGCCTGGACGTGGCGAAGCGCTGGAAGCTGGCCGCCGAGCGCCGCCCGTTCTTCGTGAAGCAGGGCGACACCCTGGAGCTTCAGCCGTTCGACGCGCCGCCGCCAGAAGCGTGGTCGGGCGTGCGGACGTTCTTGCGGAACAACTCGGTGGTCTTCACCACCCTGGAGTTGTGGTGGATCGGCAAGACGGTGGCGCGGGCGCAAGGTTCTGTGGTGCCGCCGCTGGACGCCGAGCGTGAGGTGTACCTGAACGAGGTCGGGGACGACTGGCGCAACGCCTGGGCCACCACCGAAGCGCTGCTGGCGCGGGTCCGGGCAGCAGCCGACACGGCCGGTGTGCCACTGCTGGTGGTGCTATCGCCTTCCGAGTGGCAGGTCTACGACGACCTGTGGCCGAAGCTGGTCGGGACCGGTTCCCAGGCGCAGCGCCGCTTCAGCCAGGACGCCCCCAACGAGCGCATGGCGGAGATCGCGGCGCGCCAGGGCATCACCCTGCTCGACTTGCGACCAGCCTTCCGCGCGGAGGTCGAAGCGGGCGCGCCGCCGGTCATCTTCCGCAAAGACGGCCACTGGACCGAACACGGCCACAAGGTGGCAGCACGCGCAGTAGCAGCCGCCGTGCAGCAGCATGATCTCGCGCGCGGCGTGACCACCGGCCGGTAGCCTGCTGCTCTCCGGCGGCTGGCGCATCATCAGGACGACGGGCCACAAGATCGTGGACCTGAAGCCGATCCACGGGCTCGCTGCCGAGACGGCCGCCGCCACCATCATCGAGGGCGCGGATCTCATCGCCCTCCAGCGGCGTGATGAACGTGCGGGAGAGCAGGTTCAGCATCTCGTGCACGATGCAGTCACCCTGGTGCTCCAGTTCAGTGGTCTGGAGCACGCGAGTGTCAACATCGCAGAAATCCTCGAACAGGTTCAGCAGCAGGCGCGCGGAGTCCCGAGCCGTGGCAGCTCCCTTCTCGAACCAAGCGAAGAAGCCACGCTCGGCAGAGAGAATCTGAAAGGGCGCCATTCTCATCTCCGATCCGCTGTGTCAGGTGGAGAGAGAGTAGCGCCCGGTGGTTGCGCGTGGTGCATCTGCGCTGGAAAGATCGGGGCGGACGAGCGGCTACGGCCCGGTGATGATCGCCTCGGCGGCCCGGACTGCGCTGCTCTCAGGCGCGGCCGGACGCGGGCGCAGCGTCGTCAGGATGCCGAAGCGCGGGCGGAGCGTAATGACCGGCTCCATCACGACGGAGTGCCCTGGCACGAGGTCCAGCTCGTAGCGCTGGGCGATAGTCGCCAGGATCAACGTCATCTCCATCATCGCGAAGTTGCTGCCGACACACAGGCGCGGGCCGCCCCCGAAGGGGAAGTACGCGAAGCGGTGCCGCTCGGCCACGCGTTCGGGCGAAAACCGCTCAGGGTCGAAGCCCTCCGGATTCTCCCAGAAGTCCGGGTGCCGATGCGTGGCCCACTGGCTGAGTATTACCGTTGACCGGCCCGGCAACTGGTAGCCGCCAACCTCGTCGGCCTCCAGCGTGTCGCGCTCGATGACCCAGGCCGGCGGGAACAGGCGCATCGTCTCCTGGATGACCCACGACGTGTACTGGAGCTTCGGCAGGTCGTCCATCGTCGGGGTGCGGCCCCCGAGGACCGTCGCAAGCTCCTGGTGCAACCGCCGTGCGACCAGCGGCTGCTTCGAGAGCAGGAAGAACGCCCAGCCGAGCGCGTCCGAGACCGTCTCGTGCCCGTTCAGGAACAGCGTGATGATCTCGGCGCGTAGCTGCTCGCGGTCCATCAGTTCGCCGGTGTCCTCGTAGCGCGCGAACGCCAGCGTCGAGAGCAGGTCGCCCGTGTCCTCGCCAGAGTCGCGCCGCTCGGTGATAAGCCGGTCGATCACGTCATGGATCAGGGAAACCGACCGTTGATACCGGCGGTTGTCCGGCGTCGGGATCGCCTCCGGCAATGCGAACAACGACACGATGCGGTGGTTGGCGTGCTGCAAGCAGATCGAGTGCGCTTCGCCGACGCCGTCGCTCACCTTGCTGATGTCCACGCCGAACAGGGTGGTGCACACGATACTGAGGGTCAGCCGCACCATCTCATGCCAGGCGTCCACCGGCAGGCCACGTGCCACGCTCAGGTCCCAGCGCCCGAGCATCTCGCCGGTCAGGTCGGTCATGGTGGTCGCCATCTTCCCGAGCCGCTTGCGGTGGAAGGCTGGCTGCACGATGCGCCGCTGCTTCAGCCAGAAGTCGCCTTCCGACAACATAAGCCCGTTGCCGAAGATGGGCTTGAGCATCTCATAGTGGGCACCCTTGCGGTAGTTGCGTGCATTCTCTTGCAGGACGTACTGCACGTCGTCCGGGTGTGTCGCGATGTACACCGTCTTCGGGCCGAGGCGCACCCGCACCATGTCGCCGAGTTCGCGCTGGGTGCGGAGCAGGAAGGCCAGCGGATCGCGTTGGATGTCGAGGAGGCTCCCAAAGAGCATGTGCCCGCGCGGGCTCGGCATCGACGTGTGCGGCCGGCCGGGCACTAGGCGCTTCTCGCGCAGCTGTCGCTTGGTCTTGATAGCCATCTCACCCTCCTCCGTACGGTGACGGTCTCCTGGTGTTCCGGAGACGCCTGCGCCCTGGTGCACGGACGGCCGGCACCGGAACGCCCGTACGGCTGCTGGACCCGTGCTACCAGCCTCCCGGTGCCGCCACTTCGGCCCCGCTGTCATCGTACCTGAAACGCGCGTTCTTGGCCGAGTCCGGCCGAACAGTTCCGATGTTCAAGTGGGGACCCCGTCACGTCTGTGCACGCCGTCGGTTGCCATTCGGACGGCCTCAGAGTACAAGTGATCGACGCGTTCGGATATCGGATGCGTGCGGGCTTGCCGGCTCCGGTCGATGGTGAAACCCGAGCGGCAGCGACACCCTACAGGAGGCCTGAATGGCGGCTACTGTGCGACCACAAGACTCACTCATGGAACGGCTGTTTAGCCTGTCGGCGCGTGGCACCAACGTTGGCACCGAAGTCCGGGCTGGCCTCACCACGTTCATGGTGATGAGCTACATCATCATCCTCAATGCCGTCATCATCTCCGGCGGGGCGCAGATCGCCGGCCAGAACGTCTCATTCGCCGCGCTCGTCACCAGCACCTGCCTCGTCGCCGGCATCATGTGCGCCGCCATGGGCTTCTACGCCAACCTGCCATTCGCAATGGCCCCCGGCATGGGCCTGAACGCCGTCGTTGCGTTCCAGCTCATGGTCGGGATGCAGTACACGTTTGCCGAGGCGATGGGCGTCATCGTCCTGGAAGGCATCATCATCACACTGCTGGTCCTGACTGGCTTGCGACAGGCCGTCTTGCGCGCCCTGCCGGTGCCGCTGAAGCTGGCGATTGGCGCGGGCATCGGCCTGTTCCTGTTCGCCATCGGCGCGTACGCAGCCGGGCTGTTCGTGGTGCCGCTCGGGGCGACGCAGGGCGGTACGGTGCCGCCGCCAACGGCCGGGGCGCTCGGCAACTTCACCGCCGCGCCGACACTCTACGCCATCTTCGGGCTGGTGCTGACAGCTATCCTGATGCGTCTGCACGTGACCGGCGCGTTGCTGATCGGCATCCTGGTGACCACCGTCGTCGGGCTGATTGTGCACCTGGGCACGGGCACGGCTCTCTCGGTCATCCCCGGCAAGCTGGAGCTACCGACCCAGGTCTTCGGCGCGCCGGACCTCTCGAACGTCGGCAGCGGCATCATGGGCCTGTCCTTCCTGACGCGCGGCGCTGACCTGTTGTTGGCGGGGCTGCTCGCCACGCTGTCGATCATGCTGAGCGACTTCTTCGACACGGCCGGCACGTTCACGGCACTGGGTACCGAAGCCGGCCTGATCGACGACGACGGCAACCTGCGCGAGAGCGAGAACAAGGCGTATCTGGTGGACTCGCTCGGGGCGGTGGCAGGCGGCGTGCTCGGGTCGTCCAGCGCGACGACGTACATCGAAAGCGGCGCGGGCATCGCCGAGGGAGGCCGGACGGGCCTGACGGCAGTGGTCGTGGCGATCCCGTTCTTCCTGGCGATGTGGCTCGGCAACCTGTTCGCCATCGTGCCGCCGGAAGCCACGGCCGGCGCGCTGATGATCGTCGGGTTGCTGATGATCGCTGCCACGGCCGCCGAGATCCCCTGGAAGTCGTTGGATGTCGGCGTGCCGGCCATCTTCACGTTGATGCTGATGCCGTTGACCTGGAGCATCACGAACGGCATCGGTGCGGGGGTCATCCTCTACACGATCCTGCACGCGCGTTCCGCGACGATCCCGCTGTGGATCTGCTCGATCGCGTTCGTGGTCTATTTTGTGGTGGGCACACACTGACAGGCTGTCCCTGCGCGGGCCGCGCTTACCTCAGACAACGGTTGCGGCCCAGGCTGCCGCTTCCGTGTACAATTCAGCCGCCGGTAGTCAACCGCCGGCCAGAAATCCGTCGTGCGCGGCGCTGGACTCGGCTGCTTGCGGGCACCTGAGCCACCAGACCAGTCGCAGACCGACGTGCCGGACCAGTTCCGGCGTGCCTTCGCTGACAGGCTTCGTGCGGGGTTCCCGTGCGCGCCCGCCACAACAAGGCAGGAGAGGAATCGTAGATGGCTCGATCGCGTGCGCCGAAGTTTAAGCAGTCCAGGCGCTTTGGCATGGACATTTTCGGGACGGGTGGGGCAGCCCTCGCGCGGCGGCTGGATGTGCCGCCCGGTGCCCACTCGGGCCAGCGCCAGGGGCCGCAGCGCCGCCGGCAGACCGAATATTCGCGGCAGTTGTTCGAGAAGCAGAAGGTCAAGGCCATTTACGGCATGCTGGAGCGGCAGTTCTCGCGCTACGTTGACGATGCTGAGAATAGCAGCAGCACCGAGGCGGCGGGCACTATCCTGCTGACCCTGCTGGAGCGCCGTCTCGACAACGTGATCTATCGCCTGGGCTACGCCCGCAGCCGCCCGATGGCCCGCCAGATGGTCGGCCACGGTCACGTCATGGTGGACGGCCGCCGCGTGGACATTCCGTCGTTCCGAGTGCGCCCCGGGATGAAGATCGCGCTGGCGACTGTCGCCTTGAAGATGCCGGTGGTGATTGAAGAACTGGCGTCCGGGCGGACGGTGCCCCACTGGCTGCGCCGCATTGGTGACAGCAGCGAGGTCGTGGACAATCCGGAGCGAGCGGACATCGAGATGCCCATCGACGAGCGGCTGGTCATCGCGTTCTACTCGCGGCGCTAAGCGGCAGCGGGTTTGCCCGCTCCAGCTCACCAAGGTCACGAGAACGGGCGGGACTCTTCAGCGAGTCCCGCCCGTTCTGGCGTGCTGGCCCGACCGCGCGCACGCCCAGGCTGCCTACGACCTCGCGATGAACCCGCCACCAGACGAGTTGCCTGGGGCCGTGGCTGGCGCACGGACACGGGCACCGGTAGCCACGCACCGGGAGCAGGCTATTTCGCGGAGCCGGCCAGCAACTCGCGGGCGGCGGCGACCACATCCTCGGCTGTCGGGAGCGCGTGCTTCCGGAGCGCCCCGCTCGGCACCGGGATCGGCTTCGTGCCGACGCGCTTCACCGGCGCGAGCAAATCCTCAAGCGCCCGCTCCGCCACGATGGCGGCCACCTCCGCGCCGATCCCGAAGCTGACCCACGACTCGTGGACCGTCACCAGCCCGCCCGTCTTCCGCACTGACGCCACAATGGTGTCCGCGTCCAGCGGGGCCAGCGTGCGGAGGTCCACCACCTCGGCTTCAATGCCGTCAGCAGCCAGGAGCGCGGCAGCCCGCATTGCCACCGGCACCGTTGACCCGATGGTCACGATGGTCAGGTCCGTACCCTCCCGTGCGATGCGCGCCTTCCCGATGGGCACCAGCACGTCGCCGACCGGCACCTCCTCGCGCGGGCCATGCGCTAGCGACATCGGCTCCACGAACAGCACCGGGTTCTCATCGCGGATGGCGGCCAGCATCAAGCCTTTGGCGTCGGCGGGGGTGCCGGGCATCACGACTTTCAGCCCCGGCACATACGCGAACCAGACCGAATAGTCCTGCGGGTGGCCGCCGTATGGACCGTCGCCAACGCGCGTGCGGATCACCACCGGCACGCTGGCCGCGCCGCCGGTCATGTAGTGCAGGTTTGGCGCTTGATTGATGAGTTGGTTCATGGCGGCCGGCAGGAACTCGCCAAAGCTCACTTCGACGATGGGCCGGCGGCCGAACAGCGCGGACCCGATGGCCGCGCCGACCATCGCCGACTCGGAGATCGGCGCTTCCCGGATGCGGCGCGGGCCGAACTCCTCCCATAGCCCTTTGGAGCCTTGCATCGAGCCGCCGAACTCGCCCACATCCTGCCCGATGAAGGAGACACGCGGGTCGCGGCGCATCTCCTGGGCGATGGCCTCAACGATGGCCTCGGTCTGGGTGAGACGACGGGTAGCCTGGGCCGTCTGCGGGACTGATAGCGTCATGCGAACACCTCGTTCAGGCCAAGCTCGGACAGGCCGGCTTCAGGGAGGGCCTTTGCGCGGGCCATCGCTGCCGCCACCTCGGCTTCGGCTTCCTCGCGGATCTGCGCCAGCACGTCCGCGTCGGCGTCGCCGCGCCGGAGCAGGCGTTCGGCCTGGAACGCGACCGGGTCGCGGGCGCCGTCTGGCGCGCCGCCGTGCCGGTAGGTTGCGGCGTCGCCTCCCCAGTGACCGCGCTGCCGCCAGGTCCGCGCCTCGATCAGCGTCGGACCGTCGCCACCCCGCGCCCGCGCAACGGCCTCGCCCATAACGTGCTGTACGGCTTCCACGTCGTTGCCGTCCACGACCACGCCGGGGATGCCGTAGCCGGCCGCGCGGTCCACAATTGGCGCGGGCAGGTACGTGTTGGCCGGCTGGGAGATCGCCCAGCCGTTGTGCTGGCAGAGGAACACGATGGGCAGGCTCCAGCAGGCGGCAAGGTTGACGTTCTCGTGGAAGTCGCCGCGGTTGGCAGTGCCGTCCCCGAATCCGCAAACGCACACGTCGTCTGAGCCGGTGTCTTGCAGGGCCAGGGCCGCGCCGGTCGCCGTCCCGAGCGTCGTCCCGAGGTCGCCGGCAACCCACGGGATGTGCCGCAACTCGAAGGGGCCGTTGAACGGGACGGAGCGGCCCTTGTTGTAGCCCGCGCCCTTGCGGAGCACCTGTGCCGCCAGCCGCCACATCTCCGCGCCACGCATCAGGTACACCACGAACGGGTCGCGGTAGTGCGGCGCGGCGACATCACTGGCGCGCAGGTCGCTGTATGCGCCAACGACGACGGCCTCTTCGCCCTCGATAGGGAACCAGTTCGGGTTCTCGGCGCAGAGGGCGCGGTCGAGCGTGCGGGCCACGACCATCCAACGGTAGAGGTCCAGCGGCGAGGTGGTCACGCGGCCCTCACCCCCCGACCCCCTCTCCCACAAGTGGGAGAGGGGGAGTCGTCCGGACGCATCTCACTGACGAGAAGCTTCATGCACACGGCTCCGAAGCGGAGGATTCGGCGAGGTGGCGCAGGCGGGCGGCGAACGCTGGCCCGGCCGTCTCCAGGTAGGCGAAGTCGAAGCCGGCGGCGGTGCCGCGCACGTGCCGCGCCCAGTGGCCTTCGAGCAGGACGGCCATGCGCCACATCGCGAAGACGACGTAGAACGTGAGGGCGGGCAGCCGCTGGCCGGTCTGCGCGGCGTAGCGAGCAGCCAACTCGGCGCGGCCGGGGAAGCCCGGCTGCTCCATGACCGGCGACAAGATCGGCAGCAGATGGGGTCCGTCGCCGGCTTCGCGCCAGAACGCCAGCAGCCAGCCGAGGTCAGCCAGCGGGTCGCCCAGCGTTGCGAGTTCCCAGTCCACGATGCCGAGCAGGCGCGGCGAGGACTCCAGGCTGACCAGGACATTGTCGAGGCGGTAGTCACCGTGCACGATGCGGACCGTATCCGGCTCCGGCGGCCGGTGCTGCTCCAGCCAGTCGGCGGCCCAGTCCAGGTCAGGCACGGGCCGCACCCGGGCGTGGTCGAGTTGCCCGCGCCACCGCCGAAGCTGGCGTGGCACGTACCCTGACGGCGGTCCCAGGTCGCCCAGCCCGACGGCAACCGGATCGACGGCGTGCAGGGCGGCCAGGGCGTCTACGATCTGCATGCCGATGCTGTGCCGAACCTCCAGGGGTGCGGCAGCGAGCACCGGCGGCAGTTCGTGGCGAATGGCATCGCCGGGCAACGCTTCCATGATGAAGAACGGCGCGCCGAGCACGCTCAGGTCGTCGCAGGCGGCGATAGGGCGGGGCACGGGCACGGTGCCGGCCGGTGACAGCGCCGCCAGGATGCGATGTTCGCGCAGCACGTCGTGGGCGCGCGGCGGCAGCGGCCCTTCCGGCGGCCGGCGCAGGATCACGTCGCGGTCGGCCAGGGTGACGCGGCAGGTGATGTTGGACTGGCCGCCGCTAATGCGCGCGATCTGGCGGATCGGGAGGCTGCCGCGCAGCTCTGGGACCGTTTCGAGAAACCGGGACAGGCCCTCACCCGTCCGGCCCCCGTCACAAACGACGGGGCCCCTCAACTGCGGTTGGATCCCCGTGTCTCCCGCAAGCGGCAGAGGGGGGAGATCTGCCGGCGACATCATTCGCGTGCTTTCAGGCGGCCCTGTGCCTGCCGCAGCACCCGCCGCGCGACGGCCACGCGGTGCACTTCGCTCGGGCCGTCGTAGATGCGGAACGGGCGAACCTCGCGGTAGAACAGGCTGAGCGGCAGGTCTTCGCTGATGCCGAGCGCGCCGCACACCTGGATGGCCCGGTCTACGACGCGGTGGACAGCCTCGGCCACGAACACTTTGGCGGCCGAGCTTTCGCCGCGCGCCGGCCGCCCCCGGTCAAGCTCCCAGCAGGCCCGCCAGATCAGCAGCCTTGCCGCGTCCAGGTCGATCTGCGAGTCGGCCAGCATGCTCTGGACCATCTGATGCTCGCCCAGCGCCTTGCCGCCGCCGGTCCGCATGACGGCGTGTTCGGCGGCGATCTCCAGGGCGCGGCGGGCCACCCCGAGCCAGCGCATGCAGTGGGTCAGGCGGGCCGGCACCAGCCGCGACTGCGCGTAGTCAAACCCGAGGTCTGGCTCGCCCAGCACGGCGTCAACCGGCACGCGGCAGTTGGTGAAGCGGACTTCGCAATGGCCGCCGGGAAACGTCTGGTCGAGCGATGGGATGTGCCGCACGATCTCGAAGCCGGGCGTGCCAGCATCCACCAGGAACATGGTCGCGCCGCGCCGAGGGTCCGGATCGTCCGAGGTCCGCACCATCACGATGGCGAACGCCGCACCGTCCGCCCCAGTGATGTACCACTTGTGGCCGTCGACAACCCAGGAGTCGCCGTCGCGGCGGGCGCGACTGCGGAGCATCGTCGGATCGGCACCGGCACCGGGGGCCGGCTCGGTCATGGCGAAGCAGGAGCGCGTCCGGCCAGCCGCGAGCGGCTCGAGGTACTTCTGCTTCTGGTCTGGCCGCGCGACGTTCTCCAGCAGGTGCATATTGCCCTCATCTGGAGCAGCGCAGTTGAGCGCCAGCGGCCCGAGCAGGCTGGTGCCGGCCTCTTCGAAGGCCACGGCGACGCCGCGCCAGTCCAATCCCAGCCCGCCGAGATGCTTCGGCAGTTGGGGGCCATAGATGCCGGCCGCGCGCGCCTTCTCTCGCAACGCCCCGACCACGTCCCACGAGACGCCGCCGGGGGCGAGCAGGGCCGGCTCGTGCGGGACGACCTCGGCGGCCACAAACGCGCGGATGCGGTCGCGGATGTCTGACTGTTCTGGGGTTGGACCGAAAGCGATCTCTGAGGACAACCCCTCACCCCCCCGACAACATGCGCGATGCTGATGCGGTTCGACAACTCCTCACCCCCCGGCCCCCTCTCCCGTGCGCGGGAGAGGGGGAGGCTCACAGACGGCTCGAATCACAGTTAGCACTTGCAGAAGGTCGCAAGAAACACTGGTTGCCGACACACGAACTACTCGGTAGCCGAGATCGCGAAGGTAATCGTCCCGTTCGGCGTCGTATTCTCGCTGTTCGGCGTGTATCGCGCCGTCGATTTCGACCACGAGACGGGCTTCGGCACAGAGGAAATCAACGATGTACGGGCCAATCGGATGTTGGCGTCGAAAGCGCCACCCCGCGAACTGTCGTCCACGCAACACCGCCCGCAAGCGCTGCTCGGTCGGGGTCGCACGGCGGCTTTGCTCGCGCGCAGCCTCTCGCAGCCAGACATGCTGCGCCTCACGAATCTGATCGTTGCTCATTTCGTGCCGCCACTACTGGCTTGGACTCCCCCTCTCCCGCGTGCGGGAGAGGGGGTAGGGGGTGAGGGCATTCCCTTGCCTCCTGGTAGGACGGTCGGGACTAGCCGGCGAGACTCGCCAGGAGCGCGTTGAACGTCTTGGACGGGCGCATCACCGCCTCAGTCTTGGCGGCATCTGGTCGGTAGTAGCCGCCCAGGTCGGCCGGCGCGCCCTGCACGGCCAGCAGTTCGCCCAGAATGACGGATTCGTTCTCCCGGAGCGCCTTCGCCAGCGGCGCGAAGGCGGCTGCAAGGTTGGGGTCCTGGGTTTGGGCGGCCAGCTCCGTGGCCCAGAAGAGGGCCGCGTAGAAGTGGCTGCCGCGCGTGTCGATCTCCCCGACCCGTCGGCTTGGCGACTTGTTCTCGCCGAGGAACGTCGCGTTCGCCCGATCCAGCGTTTCGGCGAGAATCCGAGCGTGGGCGTTGCCGGTGGTCTGGCCCAGGTGCTCGAAGCTGGCGGCCAGCGCGAGGAACTCGCCCAGGCTGTCCCACCGCAGGTGGTTCTCCTCAAGCAGTTGATCAACGTGCTTCGGAGCCGAGCCGCCAGCGCCAGTCTCGAACATGCCGCCGCCGGCGATCAGCGGGACGACGGAGAGCATCTTGGCGCTCGTGCCCAGCTCTATGATCGGGAACAGGTCCGTCAGGTAGTCGCGCAGCACGTTGCCCGTCACGGAGATGGTGTCCTGGCCCTTGCGGATGCGCTCAAGGCTGAACCGGATCGCGTCCACGGGTGCCATGATCTCAATCTGCAGGCCGGAGGTGTCGTACTCGGGCAGGTAGGCCCGCACCTTCGCGATGAGGTTCGCGTCGTGGGGGCGCGTCTCGTCGAGCCAGAAGACCGCCGGAACGCCCGACAGGCGCGCCCTGGTCACGGCCAGCTTCACCCAGTCGCGGACCGGCACATCCTTGGTCTGGCACATCCGCCAGATGTCGCCGGCGGCCACCGCATGCTCGAAGACGGTGTTCCCGTCCTGGTCCACCACGCGGACCGTCCCCGCTGCCGAGATCTCGAAGGTCTTGTCGTGGCTGCCGTACTCTTCGGCCGCCTGCGCCATCAGCCCGACGTTGGGAACGGTGCCCATCGTCGTCGGGTCGTAAGCACCGTTGGAGCGGCAGTCGTCAATGACGACCTGATAGATGCCAGCGTAGCTGCTGTCCGGAATGACCGCCAGGATGTCGGCTTCCTTGCCATCCCGATCCCACATGTGCCCCGCACTGCGGATCATGGCCGGCATGGACGCGTCGATGATGACGTCACTGGGGACGTGCAGGCCGGTGATCCCGTTGCGGGAATCGACCATGGCGAGCGACGGACCGGCGGCAAGGCCGTCCCGAATGTCGGCTTCGACGCCCGCGCGCTGCTCTGCCGGGAGCTTCTGCGCCGCCTGGAGGATGGCCCCCAGACCTTCGTCGGGGTCGCCGGCGGCGGCGGCCAGCGCCTCGCCGAAGTCCGCGAACAGCCCGGGGAAGTACGCCTGGACCGCGTGCCCGAAGATGATCGGGTCGGACGCCTTCATCATCGTGGTTTTGACCTGGAGCGAGAAGAGGACGCTTTCGGCCTTCGCGCGGGCGATCTGCTGGGTGAGAAAGTCGCGCAGCGCGGCCACGCTCATCACGCTGGCGTCAACGGTCTCGCCAGCCTTCACCTTCACCGACTCGCGCAACACCGTCGTCGCGCCGCTGTCGGCCACCAGTTCGATCCGCAGCGAGCCGTCCGCCGGCAGCACCGCAGACTTCTCCGACGACCGGAAGTCGCCGGCCGACATGGTTGCCACGTTGGTGCGGGAGTCAGGAGACCATGCGCCCATCGAGTGCGGGTGGTTGCGGGCGTACTGCTTGACGGAGGCGGGAGCGCGGCGGTCGGAGTTGCCCTCGCGCAGGACGGGGTTGACGGCGCTCCCCAGGACGCGGCCGTAGCGCGCCCGGATAGCCTTCTCCTCGTCCGTCTTCGGCGCGTCCGGGAAGTCGGGCAGCGCGTACCCCTGCTGCTGCAGTTCGGCGATGGCTTCCTTCAACTGCGGCACCGAGGCGCTGATGTTGGGCAGTTTGATGATGTTGGCTTCGGGCCGCAGGGTCAGCGCCCCGAGTTCAGCGAGCGCGTCCCCGATCTGCTGCTCGGGCTTCAGGAACTCGGAGAAGTTGGCGATGATCCGCCCGGCCAGGGAGATGTCCCGCGTCTCGACGGACACCTTCGCCGCACCGGCGTACGCCGCGATGATGGGCAGGAACGAGTACGTGGCGAGTAGAGGTGCCTCGTCCGTGTGGGTGTAGATAATCTTCGACTCAGTCATAGCGATGCATCCTGTGACTCTGCCCCCGCGAGCAAGGCAGTGGTGGCCTCATCTGCCATGGTCGTTTCTACCTTCCAATGTGCGTGTGCAGCATGTGCGTGTGCCCCTCAGTCCACGAAAGAGGTTGGGCGCTCGTAGGAGGATACTCCGACTGCGTCATCGCGGTCCTGGCGGGATACGATAGCCCGCCGGCCAGGGGCGAGCCAAACCGAGTACCTGGTGGCCCCAGGTGGCCCGAGGAAGGACAGGATCTCACGACGATGCTCACGCCACACGAACCGAACGAGTCTGATGAGTACGCGACAGACGAGCCGACCGAAGAGGAATGGTTGCGGTTCGCCATGTTACAGCGGTTTTCATGTCAGGTGATTGGGCCTACCAGGAGGGGGACACTGCTCCCCGCGATCAACTTTCACAAGAGACGCTGTACGGCAGTGACTTTGATAACCTTGCCGACTGTACCCCGTAACCTACAGGTTTAGCTATCTGGTAGCGGCTGGGCGTATCTCGGGTCTCCATAGCTGCACCACAATCTGAAATCATAGTCGTGTGGCCGGACGACGGATAGGTACTTTGGGCAAACCACGATGTCATGCTTCGAGCAGTAGTAAGAGTTCTCCCAACGATCACATGCCGTCTTGTGCTCAGCGAGTGCTCTCGGATAGTTGCGCCTGTCATCTGCAAAGCCCAGCCACATTCTCACGCTGACGAATAGTGCGATCAGCACAGGCACACCGACTACAAAGGCGGCCAGAAAAACTTCAGTGCGAGCGAAGATTGGGATCACGGCGCTGAGAACTGCGACCATGACGCCTACCAGGATGGCCGCGATCACGAAGACAACTGCTGCCACAATCAAGATGAGAATAGTTGCGACTACCGGCCCAGGCGGTGATTCGGGCCGTGCCGGTGCACCGAGTTGAAATACGATGTCGGGGGATGACATCCCGGGATGGTCAACGATCAGCCGACTCACCACGCCGCTCACCTTCGTGAGGGCATCGTCGTCGCCGCATTCCGGACATTTGATGTGGGCCATCGTGGTATCTCCTCAATCGAGCAGGGTAGAGGGTTGAGCGAGACGG